>NZ_JBHSHC010000059.1:0-2889 GCF_042652925.1 Effusibacillus consociatus | reverse complement strand
CTGACATCTGTTCAACAAGGCGGTCAACGGCATTATAGGAAGCGGTGATTTTTACGCCGTTTGGCAGAATCGATTCCACCAGGTCTCCCACCTCGTTGTACTTGTAGGTGGCAGATCCCATCCAGGTGTTCGCTTTGACCATGCGATCCATCCGATCGAATTCATATGCGACCTGTTTGCCGTCCGGATATTTGATGGACTCACGTTTGCTTGTCGAGGTGTAGGAGTAGCGGGTCATCTTTTCGTCAAAATCGGTAACCTGAACGATACCGCTCAGCGTGTTATACGAAAGGCAGTAACACATCCACACCTGCCATCCAGATGGGCTACTCTAAGAAAAGGCAAGCCCTATTCTTGATAAGGCTTGCCCCCAGATAAGAGTACTCATTTTTTAATTTTCTAACCACATCATCTAAATTCTTCGGGAACGCGTATCAGATAGACCTCATTGATACCAGGAGACCCAACCGTAGTGAAAGCGATTTGATCCCCCTTTGGTGACCAATCTAATGAAGCTATTCCGCGATCATAGATCTTAACCGGTTTATTTTTCCCTTGACTGTCCACAATATAGAGACCTGATAATTCTTTACTCGGTCCACCTGAAAAAGCAATCCATCTCCCATCTGGAGACCAACTGAGTGAGTCTGCCCAACCCGGTGAATAGTCCACAACTTGAGTCGATTGTTTTGCTTCCAAATCAAAAATTTGTATCTCCTTACCCACAATACCTGCAATTTTCTTACCGTCATAAGACCATCGTGATAATGAAGAGCCAGGTATAGTCTCGGTTTGGCTCAATTTTAAAGTATTCTGATCAAACTTTAAAATCTCATTCTTGTCTTGGGAAGTTCGCCCGATTACAACATTTTCGCCTTTTCGATCCCATTCAACGGAAGACAAATCTTTAATATGTTCTTTAAGAAGCACAGATTTCGAACTAGACAGATCGAAGGAGTATAGAGACTGCGACAGTCCTCCGCTTTCAATTACAGTGAAAAACAGCTTAGAATTCGATATCCATCCTACACTATTCACACTCCTCTCTACAGGAATGGACACTACTTGATAGCGGGATTGAGTCAAATCATACACCATGGTGTTTCCCAATGTTTTTCTTGTATCAAATTGAAATACAATCTTTTCTCCATCCGGTGACCATCTCATGTGTTCGTAGGCCCCCTTCGGAAGGTTCAATTTTTTGATATTTCCTGATGTATCGTTACTATTTTCAGAGTTCGTACTCCCACACCCTATCAGCATCATTAAACAAAGCATCAAAATCCAACGCATAACCCCCTTAACGTTCATAAATCTCTCTCCATTCTTCATCGTAAGTCCAGAACGGATACACAGCTCGATCATCCCAAGCTGCCGGATAATGATCGGGATATTCTGTAGGTTCATGGTTGATGAAAAATCCGATAGCACCCGCATACGTCGGAGCCAACGGAGTCCCAATGATTGGGGTCAACCCTACTCTTATTAATACAGAGTCAATAAACGCTTGTTCTGCTGGTGTTTCACTGAACGTTAATCCATTCTCCATCAATATTTTCGATATATGGAATATTGATGCATTGTGAGCAGCCCATAAGTTGGACTGGGAAGGATCCTTTATAAACTCAATCCACAACTTTACCGTTGGAGGTGCTTGATCTTCTTGTCTATTCGCCATTAAAGTTTCTGCCAACATCATATCATTAATCATGGCTCCATTTGCAAGTTTCCAATACCATGAGCCTCCTTGTCCGGTATCAGGATCTCCCAGTCGCCTTGAGCGACGTTCCCATTTCATAAATTCCACTATATCTATTCCGTAATTCAACCAAACATTCAACACTTTTCCCTTATGCCGTTCAAAAAAATCGTTAACCCAATTGATACGATTATTTGGTGTTTTTAAAATTTCTTGTAAATTACTCGATTTTTCAATTGAGTTAGGCGACTTCCCACTAGGGTCCAACCACTTTAATGGATTATTCAAGACATAAGGATATCTATTCTGTGATATTGGTAAGTCAATTGATCCTAACCATGGATCTTGTGAGATAAACCGCCCAACCTCCGGCATGTAGTAACGGGCACGAGCATAGTTCAAACCGGTTGTATAGTCGTACTCCAATCCCGTATAACCGAATGTGTTGTTCGGACCCGGCCAGTTCTTGTCAAACTTCTTACCGGAATGCGGAACACCAAACTCATCGTAATGATATTTGGTGATCATCTTCCCCGTCGGGTCGGTTAATCCGACTACGGAACCCATACGGTCTTGGAGATAGTAGAATTCGGACGGATCAAGGGATTCGGTTTCTGCGGAATTGGATTCTGTTCCCGCTAAAGTCCCTTTGTTATGTCCGTTCGCTTTTCCTTTGCCTGGGATTGATTCTGAACCTGAATTGACTTCCGAATTGTTCGGATTGTCCTCCCAGCCGTTATTCGGATCGTTTGCCGGGATATATGACTTCCCGATCAAGCCCATCCCATAAGCCATGATACCCGTTACTTCATCATCTTCATTGGTAGTCATCAGAACTGTGGGCAATGGGGTAGCTACATCGTTTGTAAAGTTCTGGACATAGAACCGTTCCTTAAACTCTTGTTCGGAACCTTTGAAACGATTCTTGTACTTGCCATAGGCATGTCCCTTACCGTGTTTTTCGTCACTCTTGCCATTGTTTCCTTTATCGTCGTTGTTCCCTTTGCCATTATTCCCGTCATTTCCATGGCCTTGATTTCCGTTTCCATTGCCATTTCCATTATTTCCGCTGTTTCCACCGTTCCCGTTACCACCGGATGGAGGAGCTGCAGAAGATCCACCGCCATTGCCGTTTCCATTTCCGCCTTTTGCGGCGAATACATCATTGAGTAAAGATTGAGTCATCACAT
>NZ_JBHSHC010000058.1:0-1654 GCF_042652925.1 Effusibacillus consociatus | reverse complement strand
ATATAAAACGAAACTCTATGAAAATAGCTCTAAAATGAAGGTATGTCCAAATAAGCGGGGTTAATCCGGTTGTTATACGCTACAAATGCATCGTAGTACTGGATAGCGTATGCCCCATACTGTTTTGCCGAAGAGCCTGTTCCGTTATATTTAGCCAAAACTTTCTGTATATCCCCCCTGCTAGCATTATTTAAGTTAATATTCAAGCGTATGGATTCTGCTTTTAACACGACCGCAACGTAATGAATATTTGTCTTGTTATCTAATAGCTTCCAAAACATTTCTTCCTCAGTATAATTTGAAGAACCTTCAACTAACTTTTCCGCATCTATTGCAGTCTTTGGAAATATTTGGCCTGGGCCCACGGAAGCAGTCTTTGATTCACCTGATGCAACTCTTTTTACATCAGTTGCATCCATCAGATTAAAAGTTGTAATCTCTCTAAACAAAATGGCTTGAATCATTGCTTTCGGTACTCCAACATCTTCACTTTCGTGAGTAATTTCCCTGTCATAATTCATGATGAAATTAAATGCCCATTCCGCATCATACAATGTTAGTTGCTTCTGAGCCCAATTCAAATGATCATCACGAAGTGTCGTTAAAGTCGAGAGTAGATTTTTCTTAGCTTCCTTTATTTGTTGTTCTCGTTCGGATGCTTTAAGATCCCCAAAACCTAAGCCTGATCCAGTTCCCTCAATCCCAGTCGAGCTCATCCCACTTGGATCAATCCATCGCAAAGGATTGTTTTCCACATAGGCGTACCCGCTTTGGGTCAACGGAAGCTCCATGGTTCCAGCAAACGGATCCTTCGAGATAAACCGCCCAATCTCCGGCATGTAATAACGAGCACGGGCGTAATTCAAACCGGTTGTGTAATCATACTCCAATCCCGTAAAACCGAAGGTGTTGTCTGGGCCCGGCCAGTTCTTGTCAAACTTCTTGCCCGGATGCGGGATACCAAACTCATCGTAATGATATTTGGTGATCATCTTCCCGGTTGGGTCGGTTAATCCGACTACAGAACCCATACGGTCTTGGAGATAGTAGAATTCGGACGGATCAAGGGATTCGGTTTCTGCGGAATTGGATTCTGTTCCCGCTAAAGTCCCTTTGTTATGTCCGTTCGCTTTTCCTTTGCCTGGGATTGATTCTGAACCTGAATTGACTTCCGAATTGTTCGGATTGTCCTCCCAGCCGTTATTCGGATCGTTTGCCGGGATATATGACTTCCCGATCAAGCCCATCCCATAAGCCATGACTCCTATGGTTTCATTCTCTTCATTTGTCGTCATGAGCACTTCAGGTAATGGATTGGCTACATCGTTTGTAAAGTTCTGGACATAGAACCGTTCCTTAAACTCTTGTTCGGAACCTTTGAAACGATTCTTGTACTTGCCATAGGCATGTCCCTTGCCATGTTTTTCGTCACTCTTGCCATTGTTTCCTTTATCGTCGTTGTTCCCTTTGCCATTATTCCCGTCATTTCCATGGCCTTGATTTCCGTTTCCATTGCCATTTCCATTATTTCCGCTGTTTCCACCGTTCCCGTTACCACCGAATGGAGGAGCTGCAGAAGATCCGCCGCCATTGCCGTTTCCATTTCCGCCTTTTGCGGCGAATACATCATTGAGTAAAGATTGAGTCATCACAT
>NZ_JBHSHC010000057.1:1294-33385 GCF_042652925.1 Effusibacillus consociatus | reverse complement strand
GATGAAGGGGGAACTGGAAAAGTAAAAGCGGGCTTGCGCCCGCAATGAAATTTCAGTTCTCTACTCTACTTCGGCGGATGGCGGCAAAATTGAGCTTCGCTACCTCCCACCCATTGGAGAGGTTGCATCCGGTCGCAAGACCGGATGAGGATTGAACGAATTGATTTTGCCTTCCCGTTCATGTAACATGTAAACTGGATTTTCCAAATGAGAAGCAACTAAAGAGTACCAGTACGGGGCTACGGCCATAGGTGCTGGTGCACGTTATAGGAGTGTCTTCGTGTGAAATGGACAGAAGTGACAGTTTGGACGAGCCACGAGGCCAGTGACGCAGTATCGGAGCTGTTGACGCGGCTTGGCGCTGCCGGTGTGGCGATTGAGGACAAGAACGATCTGGAAGATGTCCGCAAGAACCCTTACGGAAATTGGTATGAAATTACGGATGATCTGGTTCCGCAGGAGGGTGCGCGTGTGGCGGCCTACTTTTCGGAACTGGTCGATATAAGTTCATTTGTGGAGAATATCAAAAAAGAATTGGCTGCCTTCACCGAATACGGTCTCGACCCGGGGCGGGCCGAAGTTACAACGCGCGAGGTTGACGAAGAGGATTGGGCGAATGCTTGGAAGCAATTTTTCAAGCCCGTGCGCGTGACCGAACGCTTAACGATCAAACCGACTTGGGAATCGTATGACGCGGAACCAGGCGAAGAAATCATCGAACTGGATCCCGGTATGGCGTTCGGGACAGGGACTCATCCCACTACAGTACTTTGTCTCCGCATGTTGGAAAAATGGCTCCCTGCCGATGCGAAGGTTGTGGATGTCGGGACGGGGACTGCCGTGCTCTCAATCGCCAGTGCGAAGCTTGGCGCTAAGGAAGTTCTGGCCCTGGATTTGGATCCGGTCGCCGTGAAAGTTGCACAAGAAAACGTAGCGCAAAATCATGTGGAAGAGCGGATCACCGTTCGAACCAATGACCTGCTCAAAGGAGTCGAGGGCCCATTTTCGGTGGTGGTTGCAAATATTCTGGCGGATATTATTGCCCGCATGATCCCGGATGCTTATCAGGTGCTTGAAGGGAATGGGAGCTTTATTGCCTCGGGAATCATAGAAGAAAAGTCAGAATGGGTTCGCTCCCAAATGGAAGAGAACGGATTTCAGATAAAAGAAACACTTACCGAACAGGGCTGGACGGTGCTTGTTGCCGTCAAACCTGTTGAGTAATCAGGGGAACTGGAAGAATGCAGAGATACTTTGTTTCTCCGGAAGCTATACAAGACGGGCGCGTGCGGATTACGGGAGATGATGTGAAGCACATTACACGGGTGCTCCGCTTGCAGCCGGATGCAGAAGTGATTTGTGCAGACGGTACCGGCAGCTCGTATCGCGTACGACTGGCCGAACTCGGTTCCGATCAGGTAATTGGCGATATCGTCGAAACGCTCGACGAAAAAGTGGAATCACAGGTAAAACTTACGTTGGTCCAAGGGCTGCCGAAGGGTGATAAAATGGATTTGATTGTGCAAAAAGGGACCGAAGTCGGAGTGGCCCGTTTCGTTCCGGTAGAGACCAACCGCACGATCGTGCAATATGATGCGAAGAAGGAAAACAAACGCCGTGAGCGTTGGCAGCGCATTGCAAAAGAAGCGGCGGAGCAGGCGCATCGTGTTGTGATTCCGGAAATTGACGAGGTTACCTCGTTTACAAAATGGCTGACGCAAGAGGCTTCTTCGTTCGATCTCGTTCTGATTGCTTATGAAGGAGAATCCGGACATGGTTTACGGGCTGTCCTGAATAAGCGAATCGAATCAAGTATCAATCCGCCGCGCTCGGTTGCCGTAATTATCGGACCGGAAGGCGGCTTTGATCAACAGGAAGTGCTTCTGGCGGAGGAAAAAGGGGCCCGTGCGATCACGTTAGGCCCGCGCATTTTGCGAACTGAAACAGCGGGGGTAGTTGCCGCCGCTATGATTTTATATCATTACGAACAGATGGGAGGGTAAAAGATGTCAACAGTGGCTTTTCATACATTGGGCTGCAAAGTGAATTCCTATGACACGGAAGCGATCTGGAATTTGTTCAAGCAGCGCGGATACACGCAGGTCGATTTCAATGATATTGCGGATATTTACGTGATCAATACTTGTACGGTTACCGATACAGGTGACAAGAAGTCTCGTCAAATCATCCGCCGCGCGATACGCCGGAGTCAGGACGCTACGGTAGTTGTAACCGGATGTTACGCACAGATGGCGCCGGATGAGATTCTGGCCATCCCGGGTGTGGATCTCGTAATCGGTACCCAACACCGTGACCGGATCGTCGATTTGGTGGAAAAGGTGCAGGCGGAGAAGAAACCTGTCAAATTCGTTTCTTCTGTTCGTTCCCAGCGAGAGTTTGAAGAGCTGGATGTTCCGGAATTCCAGGGACACACACGAGCATTCCTGAAGATCCAGGAAGGCTGCAATAACTTCTGTACGTTCTGCATCATTCCGTATTCCCGCGGATTTATTCGCAGCCGGAAGCCGGAGAACGTGATTCTGCAAGCGGAGAAACTGGTGCAAGCAGGCTATCACGAAATCGTGCTTTCGGGAATTCATACCGGCGGATACGGGGACGATCTTGACGGATATTCATTGGCCGATCTGCTAGTCGATTTGGAGAAGGTTGAGGGTCTTCGCAGAATTCGCATTTCTTCGATTGAAGCGAGCGAAATTGATGACAAAATGCTTGAGGTTCTGACCCGTTCGGAGAAGGTCTGCCGACACCTGCATATTCCATTGCAAGCCGGTTCGAACTATGTACTGGATCGAATGAACCGCAAGTATACAGTCGAAGAGTTCGCCGCGAAACTGGTGGAATTGCGCAAGGCGCTGCCTGATCTGGCGATTACCAGCGATGTGATTGTCGGGTTCCCGGGCGAATCGGATGCCCATTTTCAAGAAACTTACAATTTCATCAAAGAACAGCAATTTGCCGACTTGCACGTATTCCCTTATTCGCAGCGAAAAGGGACTCCTGCGGCGAAATACACCGACCAGGTGCCGGAATCCGTTAAAGAAGCTCGCGTTGCCGAATTAATCAAGCTGGCCGACGAGCTGCAAGTTCACTATTCCAGCAAATACGCAGGCAAGATTCTGGAAGTGATTCCGGAGGATATCAATGCGGAAGGCTTGCTTGAAGGATACAGTGATAACTATATTAAAATTGCGTTCCGTGGTCACCCGGACATGCTCGGCCAAATTGTGACCGTACGGCTGGACGAAGCGAAAGCGGACGTTTCGAAAGGAACGTATGTTGAGCAATTGACATTCAAGCAGGAAGAGACAATAACAAATACCGAATCAGGCTTGATCCAGCTTGAGCTGCTAGAAGCGTGAGTTCCGATGAACTCACGTTTTTGCTTGAAAGTGTGGATTCCCTTGTCACCCATATCTCGCTAACTTATAATGTCGGTACGGAGGTGACGGGATGAAAGAGTATTCCGCTGGTGGAGTTGTGTATCGGAATTTGCAGGGGCGGATTGAAATCCTTCTGATAAATGATCGGTTTGGGAAAACCACGCTGCCAAAAGGACACTTGGAGGACGGGGAAACCGAAAAACAGGCGGCACTTAGGGAAGTTCAAGAAGAGACCGGTATTGAAGCCGAGATCGTCGGTGACCCGCTTGGGATCATTTCGTTTCAATTTGATGTTCCCGGAAAAGGTACGGTTACGAAAGAAGTTACCTATTATCTGATGAAGGCCGTTTCAGGTGAACCCAAGGCCCAAATAGAAGAGATTCGAGAGGCATTCTGGTACCCGCTCGATCACGTGATGCAAATCCATGCGGAGCGAGGGTATGACAACAATAATGTCATCCTTGAACGTGCGGTAAAAAGATTGAAGGGAGACGCGTAATGAACCAACAGATTGAAGCAGTTCGCAGCCGTTTGGAGCCGATTACCGGCTGGATCGAAACAGAGGAAGGACCATTTACTCCCCTAGCTGAGGAAAAATTGGCTTCTGCCATTGACCATACTTTGCTGAAACCGGAATCCACTATCGAACAGGTTAAAAAACTGTGTGCCGAAGCAAAAGAGCATCGATTCGCTTCTGTCTGTGTGAACCCGGTGTTTGTTCCTATAGCGGCTGCCGAATTAAAAGGAACGGAAGTGAAAGTTTGCACGGTGATCGGATTCCCGCTCGGAGCCACTCCATCTGCCGTCAAAGCGTTCGAGACGGAGGATGCCATCCGCAACGGTGCCACCGAAGTGGATATGGTGATTCCGGTGGGGCTGCTTAAAGCGGGCGAGTACCGTCTGGTGTTGGAAGATATTCAAGCGGTGGTTCGGACCGCACAAGGAAAAGCGCTCGTAAAAGTCATCATCGAGACTTCATTGCTTACGGATGAAGAGAAAATCGCGGCTTGCCTGCTGTCCAAACAAGCGGGAGCCGATTATGTGAAAACTTCCACCGGTTTCAGCAGCGGCGGTGCAACAAAGGAAGACATTGAATTGATGCGGGCGACAGTCGGAAGCAAAATGGGGGTTAAAGCATCCGGTGGCGTTCGTACACGAGACGATGCGCTGACCATGTTAGCAGCTGGTGCGACCCGGATCGGGGCCAGTGCCTCAGTTGCAATTGTGCAGGGCGGACAAGCTGTCGGCGGAGGGTATTAATCCGGTACATATTCAGCAAACATAAGTGACACACCTTGATCAGCAAGGTGTGTGATTTTTTATAGGAAGTCTTCATGGTATGATTAAAGAGAGAGGGTGGGGAGAGGAAAATGAAAAGATACAAAGCAATTTGTTTTGATTTGGATGATACGCTTTACGACAGCAGCTGGCATTATGAACAGGGTGTGAAAGCGACATTTCAAACCCTGCACCCGGAATTGGATGCAGAAGCAGCATTTCGGCTGGTGAAGGAGAGGACGGATCAGCTCTGGCCGATTTTTGAGGAGGGAACAATCGATCTTGCTGAATACCGGAGACTCCGATTTGTTACAGATCCGGTCCTGAACAAGGTATTCGATGAAAAAATGGCGGACGCGTTTCACGCTCACTATATGTCGATAGCCTCCAATTATATCCGACCATTTGAAGGGCTTGCCGAAACAATGGAAGAATTGACTAAGAAACATCAGCTTGCCGTGATCACAAACGGTCCGGCTGACGCGCAATGGCTTAAGATGCAATGTTTGGGGATCGACAGTTTTATTCCTGAAGATCGCCTGTTTATCTCGGGAATCATTGGGGCGGCAAAGCCTCATGCGGCTATTTTTCATCATGCTTTGAATGAGTTAGGGGTTGAACCCCATGAAGCCATTCACATCGGAGATTCGTATCCGCATGATGCAGAAGGCGCATTAGCGGTGGGAATGGATGCAGTTTGGTTAAACAGAAACGGGAGTGTACGCGATGTACACCCCCAAGTTCGAGTAATCCGAGAACTAAAGGAGCTGCTGCCTTTACTGAAAGCTTGTTAGCCGAATAAGCGGCGGAAGAACCACCACCAGGGTTTCTTTCCAGCCGGCTCGGGTGCTTGACCGGCTCGACCCATATCTTGCGGTTTCGCCTGTGCCTGGCGGATTGCCTCCGTTACATTGATCAGACCTCTGCCGTAGTAGGGGTCTGTTCCTTTTGGCCCTTTGTCTGTTGCAGTTCGCAGGATGATGTCTTTCACCTCACCGGCAGTAAGGGCAGGGTTCAGCGCACGAATCAGCCCGGCAAGCCCCGCTACGTGCGGAGAGGCCATTGAGGTTCCTGACAACGCGGCATACCGGTGATCAGGGAAAGTACTGGCGATTGATACCCCCGGTGCAGCTACTCCCGCGTGAGAGCCAAAGTTTGAAAAGGTGGCCCGCTGGGCGTTTTGGTCCACTGCAGCAACCGATAATACTTCCGGATAGGCTGCCGGGTAGCTCGGCTGGTCCGTATCGTCGTTCCCCATGGCGGCAACTACCAGTGCATCTTTGGATGCGGCATACTGGATGGCTTGGTGGAGATAACGGGAATCTTCATATTCGCCGAGCGACAGATTGATCACCTTTGCCCCGTGATCTGCAGCCCAACGAATCCCGTCTGCGATGTCAAACACCGAACCTGTTCCTTCCGCATCGAGAGCTTTTATCGGCATGACTTTTGAATTCCAGTTCATGCCGGCGACTCCTTCAATGTTGTTGGTACGGGCAATGACCACTCCAGCCACGTGGGTACCATGGCCATTATCATCCTGGGGCCTGTTTGTATCCTCAATCATGTTATGTCCTTCTACCAATTGGCCTTCGAATTCAGGATGATCAAGATCAATGCCCGTATCCACCACTGCAATGATCGTATTCGGATTTCCGGTGGTTGTATTCCATGCTTTTTCGATGTTGATTTGCGGGAAATTCCACTGATAGCGTTCGTACAGTTGATCGTTCGGCAGTTCGTTTTGACGAAGAACCCGGTGTGGTTCCACCATTTTGACACCCATGTTCTGAAAGTAAGCAACCAGTTCTTCTGTCTTCATCGTCTTGGAACGAAACACAAAAGACGGGAGATGATTGCGTTTGACCACCACCCCGTTAATATCGGAAGTGATTTTCGCCAATTCAGCCTGAGTGGGTTCTTTATGAAACTGTACGAGCACTTCGTTTCTTTTTCCCTCCACCCGAATGTCCTCCGCTTTGGAGCGAACAATCCTGGAGGAAGTGTTCCACTTGGTGCCGTCCACATTTTGAGAAACGCCGTTTCCACCCTGCACATGTGGTTTTTCCGGATGAAACAACACTTGATTTCCGTCATGTGTGTTGAGATGAGTAACGGTCCCCATTTGATTGTCCACCTGGTCAGCCACCCGCCGCAAGTAGCCCATTTCGACTTCAGCCGCGAGTACCCCAACGGATTGCGAATTGTGGATAACCGGCAGAGCCATCGACATAAGCAGCTGGCTGTCCTTTCCTGTTCCCTCATACATGTCGGTTACATAAAATTGGCTGGTCTTTCTAACCTCATCAGCACTTTCACGCAGGTATTGAGGTTTGAGTGATGTTCCGTAAGACAACGTCTGCCCATTAGCTGCATGAAAAACGATAGAACGGAATTGCGGGTGCTCCTGGACAGCATCCCGAATCAACTTGCTGCGCATTGCAGGATCGGTCGTATGATCAAGTTGGTTGGCGAGGTGCTGCAGCATAAATCGGCAGTCCCTTACACATAGTGCGGCAGTAATCGCCATGTCCTGTGCTGCAATTTGATCTCTTCCCTGTTTGCCTGTTACTTGCGCCCGCAGATCCTTCGCCGCCTTTGCGTCATTCAGGATACGAGGTTGGGCTCCCGGAAGATTGGCGATCCGGGGCGGGCCATCCAAGGGTAATCGGAATGGCCTCGGGCCTAATATGGCCGACATTGCCAATAAGAGAGCGACAGTGGTCCCTCCCCAGATATAACGTTTCATGTAAATTCCCTCCAACACGCGCCCATCAAAGTGACGAGTACTTCGATGGGAACCCAAATTCAATGTCTCGATAGGTAGTTTTCCATTTTTGGCAGGAACCATTCCGGTGGAATGCCGGCGGAAATCAATCCCTTCAAATTTTTTGCTGTTCTTGGCGCATACTAAGCAGAAGTATGGGCAGGAAAGGACGGGGAAACATTGGCGCTGCATCTCTTGGCTTCCTGGTTGCTCATCGGTGTGATTTTGCTGTTTACTCCGCCTGTATTTGACGGGGATGCGGAGACGGCTCGCAACTATTTGAATACGATCGCCCAAATTTTGGCGACGATTTTTACCCTTTCGATCTCGATCGTCATGGTGGCGATTCAGATGACGGCGAGCAAATACAGCCATCGGATTCTGGATTTCTATGTGCGCTTTCCTTATAACGTCTCCTTGTTTTCGTTTTATTTGCTGACGATTTTTCACGCTATCTATATGCTTTCGAAGATGCGGGAACTGGACAACGGGCTGGTTACGAAAGAAATGGACAAGTGGATCAGCGCGGATCTCGTACTCCTGATTGTTGGCTTCCTGTGGCTGCTGATCTACATGTATGCCGTAATGAAATTGATGAAGCCGGAAACGATTATCAGCAAGATCGAGAAAGAATATCTGGCAGCCTATAACCGCGGGGCTTACCAAGAAGCATTGGACAAAATCGAACAGATTGCCGATATTGGCAAACGTTCCATTAACGATATGGATACGATGACTGCTGTCCGATGCGTAAAAAACATTTCGGATATGCTTCATAATACCCGGCTGCCCACTGCCGAGCAGGACAAAGTGCTATGGTATCATAACCGGATTGTCGATCAATTGCAGGGACTTGCGAGCATTTCGTTCAGTCAGCGTGAAACGGCCGTTTCCGGCGCGATCTTGAATGAACTGTTTGAGATGGGGATCAAATATGTGGAAAGCGGTTCCCTGAAGGCTGCCGGAGTCATCGTGGACGGATACACTCAGATTGTAATGACCAGTCTTGCGGGACAACAGCAGTTGAATATGATTACCAAAGTGGTACAGCACATTTATGAGATCAGTTGTCGGGTCGTGAAGAAAGGCAGTGATAAGGAAGCGGTTCACGGTTTTGTCATTGCGGCTTTTCGCCGTTTGCAAGAAATCGGCCGGCAGGTCGCGAAAAGCGAGCTCCACGGGCATTCATTCGTTGCCGAGCATATTGTGTCAAACGCGTTTGGTCGCTTATTGGCAACCATTATCGAGAAGGACGGGCCTATTTTTCCCCATCCATTGATTTATGAACTGTTTTATGAGTACGTGAAGCTGATCAAGCTTCTGTTCCTGCACGGAGATATTAAAGATATCGTGCAGATTACCACGTGGATGCGGGAAGAAATGCTCCCGAAAAAAGAGGATTCGAGTGTAATACGTCCCTACCTTTACCTGTACCTGCTGCTTGCCTCGACGGCCTTGTACTCGCGGCGTAAGGGGATTGTAACAATCCTCATAAGGGCGGTCGGGAAATATTTTGAACCCGATCCGGAACTGTTGAATCACATAATCGAACACCGTTTGGAGATTCGCCATCTCTATGATTATCAGGAACCGGAACGTTACTTGACGGAAGTCTACCTGTTGTGGGAGGGCTATTACAAATACACACAAGTATTCCCTGAGGGGCCGAAAAAAGCGTTGGATGTTACGCCGAAGCTGCTGGAAAACCGGTCCGACTGGATCGATCTGTTTGATGGCCTTTCACCGGAGAAATTCTTGAACGTTCCCAATCCGATTGAGCATTAATCCGACCGAATCGGCATAATGCTCATGAACCCATTCCCCGGGACATAAACATGTCTATAGGGAAGGGGGCGCTTGTATTGAAGGTGAAACGGGTAACTCTTACATGGATTGCCCTCGTTATATTGATTATACTGATGCACCATATACTCTTGCTGACAGTTGAAAACGTTCTCCCTTTTTCAAGTGTTTTTGGAAGGGAGACAGCATTCGGCACAACAAACATCCCTGATCCCCCCGTTCCACTCCCGGACGGACGCATCGCTTATTTGAACGGAACCTCAATCGTAGTGGAAGAAATGACACCTGCATTAAAACACCGTGAAAAAAAACTCCCTTTGCCTGACGTTTCATTGAAAGACGCATCTCAATATACAATCGTTGCCGATGCGGTTTATTGGATCTGCAAAGACAACCTTTATCGCAGCCAGTGGGAAGGGAAATCCTGGGGACCGGTCGAAGAATTGGGAGCGGCTGTTACATTCCATGCGACAAAGGGAGAAGATGAGGTCTACCTTGTTGCAAGTGATGACAGACAACTCCGAATTGCCAAATGGGCCGATGGCAGGATGTCACCCTGGTCCTATATACCCATACAAGACGTAACTAAGATCAAGACTGTAATGGGGGCAAATAAGAAGCTGTTGATCGCTTCGCTCGCAGAATACGGAAGTGCAAACAAGGCGTTCTGGTGGACAGAATGGGACCTTGCAACAGCCAAAGTAGTAAGGCAATCGAGAATCCAGACGTTTCAGCTTACCGGGGACCGGAGAGTTGATGACTTTCAACTGGCGATGGGTGGGACTTCTGTCTACCTTTTCTATACGGAAGAAGAAACAGGCGGATACGGTCAACTTCGGGTAACTTTGCTGCGGAATGATGACCCTGTCAAGCTTCAATCGAGCGATACCGTTTTGAAGGGAACGGTTACCGGAATTCACGCTTCCGGCCGGCAGGACGATCAAGTGGAGACAGTCGTTGCTGTGAATGGACAGGTGCATCTGCTGCGATTCCGGGAAGGGCAAAAGGTTGGCGAGGAGCGGATCTCCGGAAAATTGGCACGAGCGGTTCACCCGACTTTTGTGTCGTGGAAGGAGGGATCTGCCGGGACGATCGTGTGGCTGAATCAGGTCGGTGATCGAACATTCTCTGTCGAAGCCACCAGCAATGATCCCTTGTATCGGGATCATATGAATCGTTTTCGCTTGATCGACTATATCCGCTCGATTGCGCAATTGCCTCCTCTGCTGACAGGAGCCGTATTCGCCTGGGTTGCTTCTCTGAAATGGCTTGTTTTGTCCTACGTGTATCTGGGAGCCGTAAACCTGCTAAAACGGAAGCTCCATTATGAAAAAACGGCTTTGCACTGCTGGGTGGCAGTTTCAATCTATCTGCTGGTGAAATGGATGTTCATTGACCAATTCTACTCACCTCAGATAATGAAGCAGATGCCGTTGTGGATGATGAGTGCGTGGAGCAAATACCTGCTTCTGGTTGTTATAGCGGCTGGCGGGATAGCAGTGTCCGGAGCTGTGCAGGGGATTGGAAAGGGAAAGAAGCAGCCGGAGGAGTATTCGGCTGTTCGGATGTTTTCGAATTTTGTTCTGTTTGATGCAATTGTTACAGCTCTCTGGTACGGGTTTTTTATCAGATAAACATAGAACAGAAAGGAAAAACGACCCATTGACGGGTCGTTTTTCTGTATTACCCAGACTGATTTTTCGCCTCTGTATTATATAATAGGAGTGAACTGTTTTTCTTGAATTATCATGTTTTTGTAGAAATGTTTCTAAAATATTGATATACTGTATCACGGAACCCAAATGGTAGGTCGAAAGTAATGTCTGAGTGCATCGGGGAGTTCCTTTTGCCAGAATCCCCATGTATGGATACCCGGTTTCTCGATGTAGGTATAACGGGCGTTCTTCTCGGCCAAGATGTCACGTGTTTGCCGGTTCATTTCGACAAAATCGAGCGGCCCGAAATCTGTTTCAACAGCCGTTTCCTGCTCACCAATCAACAGATAGAGATCGATTGGAGGAAATGGTTCGGTCTCCCGAATTCGTTTTTGCAGGGGTTCATAGAAAGCCCCGGACAAGCTGATCACTCCTTGAAACAATTCCGGTTTGTCCAAAGCGATATCGAGTGACACAGTACCGCCTAGGGAGTCACCGGCCAGTACACGCTGGAGACCGGAATTCGGAACCCGATACCTGCTTTCAATGAAAGGGATCAGTTCCTCCAGGAAAAACGAACGGTAAGCTTGGTTTCGGGAACCTAACGAACCGTACTCAGAAGTTCGATGCTGCCGATTCACGTCGACACCCACGATAATGAAAGGTTCCAGATTTTCCTCAAGAATCAGTTGCTGCGCCAAAGTCGCAATTCGCCCGTACATAAAAAAGTCCTGTCCGTCCTGTGTATAAAGTACAGGATAGGAGAGCAGCTCATTATAGCCGGGCGGAAGGAAAATGCGGACATCCATGGCACGTCCGAGATGTGTGCTGTTGAGGGAATCTCCAATTACTTTTCTTTTGTGTATGTCTGTCATAGTCCCACTCTCCTTCGAGAAAATTGAACATTGTCGAATAATTGGCTATATGTACGGCAAGCTAGTGTTAGCATTTGCCATCGGAATTCGCATATATCCAATTTTCAATATTGGAACAAGAGGTGATTCTAAATGAGTACCGGATTGATTGAGGTAGCAAATTCGGAAAAATTTACCCCGCTCCAGATTATCTCACCAGACGGAAAAGTCAAGAACCAAAAATTGATGCCGAACCTGACAGATGAGCAGCTTCGGGAACTGATGCGCCGAATGGTCTTCACTCGCGTTTGGGACCAACGGGCAATCAGCTTGAACCGACAAGGCCGTCTTGGCTTCTATGCTCCGGTTGCAGGTCAGGAAGCAACCATGATCGGCAGCCAGTTCGCTTTGCAAAAAGAAGATTTTATCCTGCCAAGCTATCGGGATATCCCGCAGGCCGTTTGGCACGGATGGCCTCTCTACCAAGCTTTCCTGTATTCCCGTGGACACCAGCACGGCGGCCAGTTCCCGGAAGGTGTCAATGTTCTGATGCCGCAGATCATTATCGGGGCCCAAATCGTTCAAACAGCCGGTGTTGCAATGGGCTTCAAACTGCGCGGCAAGAAGAATGTGGCCATTACCTTTATCGGTGACGGAGGTACCTCGCAGGGCGATTTCTATGAGGGAATCAACTTTGCGGGTGCGTATAACGTGCCGGCGATTTTTATCATCCAAAACAACCGGTATGCGATCTCGACTCCGATCGAAAAGCAAACAAAAGCTCAAACGCTTGCTCATAAAGGGGTTTCAGCAGGTATCACCAGCGTTCAAGTGGACGGAATGGATATTCTTGCTGTGTACAAGGCTGTGTCCGATGCTGCTGAGCGTGGCCGCAACGGGGAAGGACCTACATTGATCGAATCCCTTACCTATCGTTACGGACCGCACACAATGGCCGGTGACGATCCGACCCGTTACCGCACCGGTGAAGAGGCCAACGAATGGGAACAAAAAGATCCGCTGATTCGCTTCCGTAAGTATCTGGAAGGCAAAGGTCTCTGGACGCAAGCGGACGAAGATGCTGTAATTGAAGAAGCAAAAAATGCAGTTGCGGATGCAATTAAGAAAGCGGATGAATATCCGAAGATGAAAGTGCCGGATTTGATTGACAGTGTGTTTGAAACCACACCGCCTCATATGGAAGAACAGAAACAGGAATTTCTGGCCAAGGAGGGGAAGTAATCCATGGCTCAAATGACCATGATTCAAGCGATTACTGATGCTATGCGCGTTGAGCTTCAGCGCGATTCGAACGTTCTGGTGTTTGGTGAAGACGTTGGGAAAAACGGAGGGGTATTCCGGGCTACTGACGGTCTTCAGAAAGAGTTTGGCGAAGACCGTGTATTTGATACCCCGCTTGCGGAGTCGGGGATCGGCGGATTGGCAGTCGGTCTCGCACTGCAAGGATTCCGGCCGGTAGCTGAAATTCAATTTTTCGGATTCGTTTTTGAAGTGTTCGATGAAATTGCGGCACAAGCGGCACGCATGCGCTTCCGTTCCGGCGGACGCTATTCCAGCCCGATCGTGTTTCGTTCGCCGTTTGGCGGCGGTGTGAAAACCCCGGAACTTCATGCAGACAGTCTGGAAGGGTTAATGGCCCAAACTCCCGGCGTTAAGGTTATCATTCCATCCAATCCTTATGATGCAAAAGGTCTGTTGATCTCGGCGATCCGTGACAATGACCCGGTTATTTTCCTTGAGCATATGAAGTTATACCGTTCCTTCCGCGGTGAAGTTCCGGAAGGCGAATATACCGTTCCGATCGGCAAGGCAAACGTAGTGCAAGAGGGCACAGACGCTACCATTATTACTTACGGGGCCATGGTGCACACTTCATTGAAAGCGGCAGCCGAAGCGGAGAAAGCCCGCGGGGCAAAAATTGAAGTCATCGATCTGCGGACCGTAGCACCGCTTGATATTGATACGATTCTCGCTTCCGTGCAAAAGACGAAACGTGCGGTCGTGGTTCAGGAAGCACCGCGCAATTCCGGAGTCGCGGCAGAAGTTGTGGCTCAGTTGATGGAAAAAGGGGTATTGCATCTTGAGGCTCCTGTCCTGCGTGTGACATCACCGGAGACTCCTTATCCGTTCGCTCAAATCGAAGATGAGTGGCTCCCTGACCCTGCTCGTGTCTTAAAAGCGATCAACGAAGTTCTTGATTTCTAAAAGTGAAGGAGGTCAGACAGGTGAGTGTACAACAAATGAGCACGTTTGAATTTAAGCTTCCCGATATTGGAGAAGGAATTCACGAAGGTGAAATTGTAAAGTGGCATATCAAGCCTGGGGATACAGTGGAAGAAGACCAGGCGATCCTCGAAGTGCAAAACGATAAAGCGGTAGTTGAAATTCCAAGTCCTGTAAAAGGCAAGGTTCTGGAAATCAAAGTTCCGGAAGGAACCGTTACAACTGTTGGAACCACCCTGGTAACCTTTGAAGTGGAGGGTACCGTTCCGCCGCAGGCTGTACATGGTCATGCAGAAGCTCCTGCTGCGGAACCTGCGGCGGCAGCACCCGCTCCTGCTCAGCCGGATCCGGCCGCACCAGCAGCTGCTGCTGCACAGCAACCGGCTGCAGTTGCACCTACTGCTGCCCCCGGAACTGCTCTTGCGCCGGTAAACCGTGATGTTCTGGCTATGCCGAGCGTTCGCAAGTTTGCTCGTGAGCAAGGTGTGGATATCAACACTGTACAGGGTACCGGTCCGAACGGTCGCATTACGAAAGACGATGTCCTGCGGGCGAAGACCGGAGAAGCTGTACAACAGGCTGCACCGGTTGAAGCTGCGGAGGCCAATGCTGAGGCGGTTCAGGCAGCTGAGGCTCCTGCTGCTCAAGCTGCTGCCGATCAGCCTGCCGGACAGCCTAAGGGTCCTGTAACCGGTGTGGTTGAAGAGCGAGTGCCGCTTCGCGGTATTCGCAAGGTGATCGCAAACGCGATGGCGAAGTCGGTCTACACGGCGCCTCATGTAACAATCATGGACGAAGTGAATGTTGCAAAGCTGGTTGAGCTCCGTTCCGATCTCAAGCCGGCTGCCGAGAAAAAAGGAACCAAGCTCACCTATTTGCCTTTCGTTGTCAAAGCGGTTGTCAGCGGATTGCGTCAATTCCCTTCGCTCAACGCGTCAATTGATGACGAGAAGAGCGAAATCGTGTACAAATACAGCTACCATATCGGAATTGCAACCGATACGGACAACGGCTTGATCGTTCCGGTAGTGTTTGATGCCGATCGCAAGAGCATGTGGACGATTGCCAACGAAATCCGCGATCTGGCGGGCCGTGGACGTGAGGGCAAACTTGCACCGAACGAATTGAAGGGCAGTACTTTCTCGATTACGAATATCGGATCTGCAGGCGGTATGTTCTTCACTCCGGTCATCAATTATCCGGAAGTGGCGATTCTCGGCACCGGACGGATCACTGAAAAGCCGGTCGTGGCAAACGGTGAAATTCAAGTAGCACCCGTTATGGCATTGTCTTTGAGCTTTGACCATCGCCTGATTGACGGAGCTACCGCTCAAAACTTTATGAATCACATCAAACAGCTGCTGGAAGATCCGCAGATGATGTTGATGGAGGTCTAAAAACATGGTAGTAGGAGAATTCAGTACTGAAATTGATGTGCTTGTCTTGGGTGCCGGACCGGGTGGTTACGTTGCTGCGATCCGGGCTGCTCAGCTCGGCAAGAAGGTTATGATTGTGGATCGTGCAGAGCTTGGCGGGGTATGTCTCAACCGTGGATGTATCCCGAGCAAGGCTTTGATCTCAGCTGCACACCGGTATGAAGAGGCATCCCACTCGGATGATATGGGGATTTCGGCAGAAGGTGTAAAAGTTGACTTTTCCAAGGTGCAAGCTTGGAAACAAGGTGTTGTGAACAAGTTAACCGGCGGTGTCGGTGCTTTATTGAAAGGAAACGGCGTGGAAGTGATACAAGGGGAAGCGCTGTTCGTTTCAGAAAGTGAAGTTCGGATTTACCAAGGGAATGAGTTTAACCGTTACAAGTTCAATCACTGCATCATTGCAACGGGATCTCGTCCGATCGAATTGAGAGCATTCCCGTTTGGCGGACGCATCGTGTCCTCGACCGAAGCACTGAACCTCCCTGAGATTCCGAAGAGCATGGTCGTCATTGGCGGCGGCTATATCGGAATTGAATTGGGCCAAACGTTCGCCAAGTTCGGGACGAAGGTGACTGTTATCGAGGGTGCCGATCAGATACTGCCCCTTTTTGAAAATGAGATTGTCCGTTGGGTGCAGCGCAAGATGAAAAAAGACGGCGTAGAAGTCTACACCAAAGCAAAGGCGCTTTCAGCAACCCAAACGGATGACAGTGTAATCGTGAAGTATGAAGTTGGCGGCGAAGAGAAGGAAATCACGGCCGACTACCTGCTTGTTACGGTGGGACGTGTTCCGAACACGGACGAATTGGGACTCGAGCAGATTGGACTTAAGAAAGATGAGCACGGGTATATCCTTGTGGATCATCAGTGCAAGACCAACATTGAGAACGTATATGCAATCGGCGACGTGGTTGCGGGACCGGCTTTGGCTCACAAAGCATCCTACGAAGGGAAAGTCGCTGCGGAAGTACTCGCGGGACATCCAAGCGTGGTGGACTACAAGTGCATTCCGGCAATCGTATTCTGCGATCCGGAAATTGCGAGCGTAGGACTGAGCGAAACGGAAGCGAAAGAAAAGGGTTACACGGTAGCGACCGGGAAATTCAATTATGCTGCGAACGGACGCGCTCTGTCGCTCAATGCGAACGAAGGATTTGTGAAAGTTGTGGCGGACAAAGAAAGCGGAGTGGTTCTCGGCGGACAGATCGTAGGACCCGGTGCACCTGATCTGATTGCGGAAATCGGTCTTGCAATCGAGATGGGCGCGACACTGGAAGATATCGCCCTTACGATTCATGCGCATCCGACCCTTGGCGAAATGGTAATGGAAGCAGCCGAGAATGCGCTCGGTCATGGAGTTCACACGATTACAAAATAAAATTGAGAGGGTCAGCCAGTTCACACTGGTTGGCCATTTTTTTTCGAAGTGAAAGTAGATTCTATTAGGTTTTCACGTCGCCTTCGGGACTCGAGATGGTATAACGGTTTTTCGCGGTCTTATTCCGCTATTCTGATAGTTTATTTTCAGAATAAGGGAAAATAAGACCCTGGAAATCCATTAACACTGAACCCGTCTATTATTTTGCGGTCCCAATCCCGGTTTTTCTGCGTATGTTTTTGGTCCATCAGGAAAACTTAAAACAGACACTGATACGGAAGGTGGGGGATCGATGGTGGAACAGGAACAATATGCGGATCAAGGCTACAACTCGCAAGCATTGCTGAGAGCTGCAGGGGTTCTCGGCCAAGAGGGAGCCAAAGATGTGAACCGCATGACCAAGGACGATGACAATCCGGAAGGGGCTCTGATGACAACGTATGTTCAGGTCATGGATTCCTATCGCGAGGGGACCATTGACGCAACAATCGAAAATTCACAGAATGGTGTCAATGAAATACCGCGTACCGGGTATGATCTATAAAAGTGTTCAGGCCACACTGTTCAGCGTGTGGCTTTTTTTCCAAGAATCCTTGAGGCGAATAAGGCTTCCTTTAAGACTCTCAACATCTTTTTCAATTTGGGAAAGCTTTCGCAATACGGGGACCCTGATTTCTTAACGACAGATAGTGAAGAACAGGTGGACACTTCCCAACATAGAAAAGCAGGCTCCCGATCGTGCTAAACCGGGAATAGCCTGCTTGTTAGTTTTTGTATCCGTTTACAAAAGGGAAGGGTTAAGCGATTCCAACTTCCGACTCTTTCATCCTGTAAAGCTCGCTCATTGTTTTTCCCCGTGCTCGCTCAAGCACTTCCAAACGTACGCCTAGCTGCTTCAGTGCATAGTTAATAAATTCATCAGCATCGACTCCAAAAGGAGGGGTTTCATAGTGTGCATAGTTATCCTCGATAAGTCCCATTGCCAGCGGCATCAGTTCGGACATTCTCTGAGACACGAAATCAAACAAATCCCCGTCCTGGCTAATCAGCCGCTGGAGAAGGAATGTACCATATCCGATATGGCGGGATTCATCCCTCTTGGTGTGTTCGAGTCCTGCCAGCAATCCGGGCAGAATATTATTTCTGGCACATGATTGCTGGAATCCGTAGTAACCTGTTTCCGCCAGGACACCTTCTACAAACATGTTATAGGTCACGGATGCATTTGCAATTGCTTCAGGTGAAGTATCCGTTCGCAAACGCTTCATAGCGGTAGGAAGTTCGATAGAGAAAATCCGGTTGTAGTTTTCTGATGTGTTCGGTGCAAGTTCCTCTGTATGTCCGACAGAATCAAAGAAAAGACGGAAAAATTCCACGTGCTTGGCCTCTTCAAAAAGGAATGTAGTCAGATACATCTCTTCCTCAAGGTGACCTTGCTCCGCGATAGCCATAACGAGTGGAAGCAAATCCACGGTGACAGCTTCCTCCCCCGCTTGAAATTGGGAGAGTACCAGTAAGATAAAGTGGCGCTCATCTGCGGAAAACCGCTTCCAGTCTTCTTTATCCTTCGAAAAGTCAATCGCTAACGGATCCCATTGACCGAACATTTTAGCTTTTTGGTACAGACGAAACGGAAGAGAGTTGGTATCCAGCCCGGTAGTCGATTGGTATTGTCGATTCATATGTTTGCCTCCCTAAAATATTTTTTGTGTATCCACAGGGTAACGAAAAAGAAAGTCGATTCCTACCCCGAAAAAAAACGGGGATACGCTCAATGGATAATCCCCATACGCATGGCAATGGCAACAGCTTCCGTTCGATTCCTCGCGTTTAGCTTCTCAACGGCGGATGTTAGGTAATCGCGAACCGTATAGTCGCTCAATCCGAGATCGGCTGCGATTTCCTTTGTACTTTCACCAAGCGCGGCGAGTTGAATTACCTCAATCTCACGAGGGCTTAGAGGTCGATCGACTCTCCATGAAAAATGGCTCCCGATTTCGGTTGTATGTTGGTGAATAATGCCCCCGATATGAGTACCAAACTGCATGCAAGCTTGAAGGACTTCTCCGGAAGGCTCAAAGAAATCGCCGCCGTGGTCAAGTAGGGCAGCTCCGATAAATTGATTGTTTGCCGTTAATGGTACAACAACAAGGGAGGTAAGGCCGAATTGGTCCACATACCGCTCAGGCAGGCCATTGGATCCGGACACTTCCGGCATAAAGGCAGGCATAACAGTGGCTAGTATAAGGGGAGCAAAGGGGATATTGCTCCATGGCTCACTGATTTGCTTGATTAAGTCATTCTTTAAATTGTGTCCGACAACACCGTGAAAGGTTTGCTGTTTCTGTGAATAGGCAAACAATGCTACACGTTTAAAGTCTAGGAGTTCAGCGAATAAGTCTGCCGTTGTTTGAAGAACTTCAGATTTTCGGGTACTCAAGATATTCTTGTAGAATTTGGATGTTTTTTCATAGAGGAAATGTTCATCTGATAATCTTTTAAGGTGATTATTTGAATGAAAAATGAATTGCAATCTATGTAGAAATTCTTGAAGGTGGTGCAGTGGAGCTATGGATGTGAGAGACATGGTTTTTAACCAGATTTCATATTCTGAGGTGCAAGGCAACACGATTGCTTCTGTTGGGGAAGTTGCAATTTCGTTCGATTTCTCAAAAAAATAAGGAGTGTTTCCCATAGCATTTAGAAGCGTAAAGCTCTGGCCTGTACGCTTTACCAGAGCCATCCAGTCAATTTCATCGGGAAGCGAGAAAGACTGAAATGCGGAAGCAAGTGCTGCTGAAAGGGATGGAATTAACATAAACGTCCCTCCGTTTCATAATGGTAACATTATTATCTATCATCGTAAAATTACAACTATTTTGACAACTATAATCTCACCCTAATTATTCCCTTTCTTATAAGAGATTTCAAGTCAAGCCCTTACGGATTCAGGTTTTCTCTTACTGACCTTAGCCGTAAAAGAGGAATCCCCCAAATTTACGGGATAGACCATAAAGGTGAGTAATGACAGAATGTATAAAGAAAGCGCTTTAATTTTCGGATGAAGGGGGAGATTGCATTGAAAGCAGCGGTTTTATTTGA
Organism: Effusibacillus consociatus; assembly: GCF_042652925.1. Classification (NCBI taxonomy): domain Bacteria; kingdom Bacillati; phylum Bacillota; class Bacilli; order Caryophanales; family Alicyclobacillaceae; genus Effusibacillus; species Effusibacillus consociatus. The sequence continues at coordinate 13,467 of NZ_JBHSHC010000057.1, read as the reverse complement.
ATATGAACAGCCAGTCCAAACAGTGGATGTAGAGCTTATGGATCCTAAGCCGGGTGAGGTTTTAATTAAAATTGCCGCCGCAGGTGTATGCCACAGTGATCTGCATGTAATCAAGGCGGATCTTCCATTACCGGTTCCTATTATTCTGGGGCATGAAGGGGCGGGAGTAGTAGAAGCGGTAGGGGAAGGCGTAACCCGTGTGCAACCAGGGGATCATGTTGTATTATCCTGGGTGCCTGAATGTGGCGAATGCTATTTCTGCAAGATTAGCCGTTATGATATGTGTGATACAGCTGCTGCTTTAGCGATTAGCGGAGCGCAGCGGGACGGCACGACCCGATTCAGTTTGAATGGAGAGGATGTACATCAGTTCAGCATGACGGGAACTTTTGCTGAATATACAACTGTCCCTCAAGAAAGCGCGATTCCGATTCGCAAAGACGTTCCACTAGAGCTGGCAGCCCTCGTCGGATGCGGGGTAATGACCGGAGTAGGTGCTGTAATTAACACGGCAAAAGTTCGACCCGGGAGTAGTGTCGTGGTGATCGGCGCGGGTGGAGTTGGACTCAATGTGATTCAAGGAGCTGCACTCGCAGGTGCGGAAAAAATTATTGCGGTTGATCTGGTGGACGGAAAACTGAGTCTAGCCAGAACGTTTGGGGCGACTCATACTATTAACGCAAAAGAAAAGGACGTTGTCATGAGCGTGCTTGATTATACGGATCAGCTAGGTGCCGAATATGCCTTTGAAGTCATCGGCCGACCGGAAACGATAGCACAGGCATACAACTGTCTCCGAAAAACGGGAACGGCGGTTGTCGTCGGAGTAGCTCCTCCCAATGCAGAGGTATCCATTAATGCCTTTTCTATTCCCTCACAGGCTAAAACCTTAACTGGAACCTGGTATGGACAGGCAAACCCGCGGGTGGATTTACCCAGGCTTCTGGACTTGTACAAGGCGGGTAAACTGAAGCTTGATGAGCTGATGTCAAAGTCATATGATTTATCCCAAATCAACGAGGCGTTTCAAGATATGGTAGATGGGAAGGTAGCAAGAGGAATAATAAAATTTTAATCCAGGGAGGAAATGATATGCCGTACTTTAAGGATTCTGAAGAGTTGTACAACGTGTTAGGAGAATATTTTAGATCGATTATGGATACTGAGCCGGCAAAAGTAATTAATCAGGTAGGTGGACCGGTACAGTATATATACAATAATCCGGATGGAAAAGTGACTATGGTTCCGGAGAGTGGGAATGGGGAGGCAAATCTGATTTTAGGAGAGACGGATGTTCAGCCCCTTCTAACTTTTAAAATGAATGCCGATGTGGGCCATCGGTTCTGGCTTGGGAAGGTTGATCTGACACAGGCTCTCGCTCGTCAGCAAATGCAGGCCGTGGGACCATTGTCGAAAGCGCTTAAGGTAGTGCCTGCACTTCAGCCACTCTATGGAATGTACAGAGATTATCTTGTGCAAATCAATAGGGAAGATTTACTGGAGGACTAGCAGAATGATTGAGACTAACACTTCAAATTTTCGGAATAGTCTTTTTGTTAATGGGAAGTGGGTAGACGCTGCTTCAGGAAAAACTTTTCCTGTTATCAATCCGGCAAACGGCGAAACCATTACCGAAGTGGCTTTTTGCGAGAGCGAGGATGTAGAACATGCTGTTAAAGCAGCGAATGATGCATTTAAAGAACGGCGCTGGCTGGCAATGACTGTCCTTGAGAGAGGAAGGATCCTCTCAAGGGTGGCACAGTTAATTCGTGAATCTCAGCACAAACTGGCTGAGCTTATATCACTGGAAAACGGAATGCCGATTAATACAGCTATGTTTATGGAAGTCCCGCTGGCCGCTGATACATTTGATTACTTTGCCGGCCTCACATCCCGCGAAAGCGGGCAGACTCTTCCTTTTAATATGACAGGAGGGCCCCAGGATTATCTAACACTCACATTAAAAGAGCCGATTGGCGTTGCAGGCCTCATTACTCCGTGGAACTTTCCGCTTTTGATGCCTGCATGGAAAATCGCCCCAGCGTTGGCTGCCGGATGTTCAATTGTATTGAAGCCGGCTCCGCAAACACCTTTAACCGCTCTTAAACTGGCCGAAATTATCCATGATGCAGGTGTTCCTGAAGGTGTCGTAAATGTGATACCAGGAGGGGATGAAGCAGGGAAGGCTCTGGTAAGCCATCCCGATGTACCTAAAATCGCGTTCACTGGTGAGACTGCAACCGGCCGTCATATAATGGCTTCTGCCGCTCAGCATATTAAGCGTGTAACACTGGAATTAGGCGGAAAGTCACCAAATATCGTTTTTGCGGATACGGATCTTGAAGAGGCTGTCTCCGGAGCGATGTTCGGAATTTTCTTAAATTCCGGTCAGGTTTGCCAGGCCGGAACGCGCGTCTTCGTGCAGAGTCAGATTTATGATTCATTCCTAACACGTTTGGCACAACGTGCTACCGAATTAAAATGTGGACCTGGGACGGATTTTACTACAGATATTGGCCCTGTCATCAGTAGTGAGCAGCTGGAGAAAATAGAGAAATATATTCAAGTCGGGCAGGAGCAGGGGGCCCGTCTCATGACCGGCGGGAGAAAACCGGAAGGGCTGAGCAAAGGGTATTTTATTGAACCCACTGTTTTTGCAGACGTAACCACTAATATGGTTATAGCAAAGGAGGAGATTTTTGGTCCGGTTGTATGCGTCATTCCTTTCGATACGGAAGAAGAAGTAATACAGATGGCGAATGATACAATTTACGGACTTGCTGCCGCCGTTTGGACAAAAGATATAAAGCGTGCCCTCCGTACTGTGAAACAGATTCGATCAGGAACCATTTGGGTTAACACCTATCAGGTTTTAACACCTACGGCTCCTTTTGGAGGATTTAAACAGAGCGGATTGGGACGAGAACTCGGTTCGCAGGCGCTTGACGCTTATCTGGAGACGAAATCCGTGGTGATCGATGTTAACGAATCGCCGATGACATACTTCTAAAATCCCGATCGCAAGCGGGATAAGAACGATGAGGTGAAAAGCGAATGTATGGGTTACAGGAACAAAAGCCTGCAATAAGAACATCGCTGGACAAGAAGGAGAAAGAAAGGTCGAAAATCACGAAGGCCTCAAGATTTCGCACGATTGTCTCTGTGCTTGGAAAGCATGGGCTTCTTCATCTGTTTGGATCCCGTACAAATATGCGTGAGGTCGGGAAAAGAATGCGGATGGCTTTTGAAGAACTGGGGCCTACGTTTATCAAGCTTGGGCAGGTACTGGTTACAAGGCAAGAGCTTCTTCCTCCCGAAATTACCGAAGAACTGAGCACCCTGCTTGATGAGGTTCCTCCCATTGCTTTTCAGCATATTCAAGCGATTTTATCTGAGGAATTGCCTGCAGGGATTGCAACCTTCGAATGGATTGATCCTGAACCATTAGGCTCTGCGTCTCTTGCCCAGGTATACCGAGCGAAATTGAGAGGAGGGAAAGAGTGCGCGGTAAAGGTGGTGCGCCCGAACGTAGATCGATTATTTCAAACGGACATTGCGGTTATCAGGAAGCTGGTGAAACTCGTACAGCAGATTCTTCCCCGTTCGCTCCAAGCCTCTGTAAATTTACCTGATCTGATTAATGATTACTACAGCAGTTCTTTGAGTGAACTGAATATGGAGAACGAAGCTTCTGCGATGGAGGATCACAGGAAGGTAGCAGAAGAGTTCGAGACATTGCATATTCCTGAAGTCTATCTTGTAACGAAAAAAGTATTGGTACAAGAGTTTGTTGACGGATGGTCGCTCAAGGAATTTCCGGTCGATTTTTTCTCTTTTGAAGAGCGCTTGCTTCGCATGACTGATTTAGCCCACTATTATATTAAAACGTTCTTAAACGGGTATTACCATGGCGACCCGCATGGCTCCAACATTCTAGTTGATAAGAACACCAAGAAGTGTGTACTGATTGATTTCGGAATGACTGGACGGATGGACTCCCTACATACAGAAGCGCTGTTTCGGATGCTTATGCACATTCGGGTGAACCAGGCAGAGGATGCTGTAGAGTGCGTCATGGACGTTCTTGATCAGACAATCTACACAGATCCTGTAAAACTTAAAGACCAGATGCGCTCCATGATGATTCAATACGTGAACAGCAATCAGGCATCCATTTACAACTGGGGAAATTTAACGATGTCGATTATAACAATCGGAATGAAGAATTACTGTAAAATTCCCAGCGGTCTTGCCCTTTGGGCGAAGGGGTTCTCAGCTGCGGAAGGAACAGCGCGTTGGCTGTGCCCGGAGATCAGCTTCCACAGTGTTGTAGAAACAGCCGATGTCAACATTATCAAAAACTGGACCTCACGTCGTTTCAACTATCGCCCAAATGCGAGTTTACTGACAGAAACATATAAGCTGCTGGGAACCTTCCCTCGAAGAATGAACAAAATTCTTGAACGCCTGGCCTGGAATCATATGAAATTTACTGTAGAAACCAAAATTAGCGACAGCTCGATTGATGTAGTCAATAAAATGGTGAACCGCATTTCCCTCACTGGGCTGGCAGGCGCTTTTTTCATTGGAGGAAGCATCCTGCAAGCTTTTGCGGTAGGTAGAGTCTCGAGCACGCTTGTCCCTTTTTTCGCGGACGCTGCATTAGTCGTTTCGGGAGTCATAACAGTGTATTTGCTTTGGAGAATTCTTCGTTCCAAACGGGCTTGATTTCCAACGTAAGGAGAGATGAAACATGACAGCGGACAAGAAAATGACGATGGAAGAGCGGATCCAAGCGTTTTATAAACAGAGCGGAGGACCAGGAAATCCTGATATCGAGCGAATCCTGGAGCAGCATCTTCTTAATGGAAAAGATCATGGTGTGAAGGGGAAGAAAGAAACCATAATGGATGCTTTGTGTGATGCTTTTATAGAAGATAAATCAACTTCGCTTATTATTGACTGGCTAGCTGACAATAAAATCCAACGTATGTCAAAACAGTACCAGGAAGAAGAGCGGTATAGTCGGATCGGAAAAGAGATCGGACAGGGATTGAGAGAAGGGATAGAACTTCTACATAATAAGCGAATGGATGATTTGGAGGTTGAGGTGGCGAGGTTGAGAGAGATGCTGGTCAGGTTAACAAACTTGCTTGAACGGCACATTGGAGCAGTAAGGAACAACCATTTGTACAGAGAGCTGCGGGATGGTGCGACGCAGTCAGTGGACTCCTGAAACTCGCCCGGGAGTGGTACCGCGGTGGTTCCTGACCTATCGTCTCTTGAGGAGAGGGTGGGTCAGTTTTTTTATTTATCCAACAAAATGGAGGGAATTCGATGAGCAAACGAATTACGATCTTTGACACTACTTTGAGGGACGGGAATCAATCCCTCCGAAATCTATGAAACTTCACGCCTGGCGAGCCGGTTACGGTATACGAGGCAATTTCCTTAATGATTACGTTTGGGATGTTGGTGATCGCAGTACTGTCGTTCCAGAAAAGAAAATAGACCGCTCTTGAGTAGGTAGCTCAGCGGTCTATTCCAACGAGTTATCGAGCCGGCCCTCTTGAAGGGCTGTCAAAGAAAGATTCCTCTACTCGACGCCCCTTCTTCTGTGAAGGTGCTTCGATAGAAGCTTTATTTATTATGCTACTCATTTTCTATCTCTATGTTACCACAAAATATCCGAATGTAAAATTCCAAAGCATCACGATCCCGTACTCTGATAGTGCCGAATCCCCCATCGCCATACGAAGTATGCAAGGATACATAGGATCAGGGCGACTGCAGGAGATGCATAGGCAAGGATCGGGTAGCCGCCCGCTTTATCCCATTTCCCAAGCAATAAGAGGCTTGGATAGTAGTTCATAAATGCGAACGGTAAAACAAATGTGACAATTGCTTTTACCCCACGCCCGAACATATCAAGCGGGTACTGCTGAACCAGATTGAAGCTGAACTGGGTGGCCGCCTGGACTATGGCGCGGGACCGGGTGGTCTTGAATGCAATGGTGGACAGCATCAGGACCAGGGAAACTTCAACCGCCGTGGAGGCAGGCACGATCAATGCAAACCACCCAAACATCCCCAGCGACCAGTTCAGTCCAAGGTTCTGGTAGGCAAGGGTTAACATGGTGGAAGATAAAATCAGATCCCCCACTCCGAGATAATGGACTTCCCGCCCGAGAAACTGAACCAGCGGCGAGGCGGGACGGGTCAAGAAGCTGTCAAACGTTCCCTGGACGATATAATCGTCAAGCATCGAGACCTGACGGAAGAAAATCGCCCGGAAGCTGTGCCCCAACAGCCACAAGTTATAGAGAAACACGATCTCCCAGAATGTCCATCCGTTCAGGTTCTCAAAGCGCTGCAGCAGCACCCAAGTGGTTCCAAGGGTGGCTCCGTTCAAGACGAATACCCCCAGGATTCCCATCAGAAAATCGGCCCGGTACTGCATTCGCGAGATAATCGATGCCCGAATCATACTGCCATAAACGCGGAGCGAGTGCATCTCTATCCCCCCTGTACCACGAGCTGACGGTGAATGCGGCTCCATGCCAGCCGAACAAATGCATAGAGAATCACAGTCCAAATGGCTTGCTGGAGAACCGCTTGCCAGACTTCAGCGCCAGTCAGCTTGTTGATGTAAATCGAAAGCGGTGTATAAAAGATCGATTGGAACGGCAAATACAAAATGATTTTCTGCATCCAGTCGGGATAGAGCCAAATTGGAATCAATTGCCCGGACAGAAACCGCATCATGGCCCAATAGGTAAAGAAAAAACCCACTAGATCGAGAGTTTTGAACGAGATCAAACCAAACAGAAAATTGCAAAAGAACAGAATCAACCAGGAAAAAACGAGGCTCAATAAAAACCAGCCAAGCTGCCCGATGCCGGCCGGAAGCGTCAAATCAAACAACAGGTAAGACGCAATAAGCGGAGGCATCACATAAAAGACTGTACGAGCCATCGTTTCCCCGGAAAACCGCAGGATCATGTGAAGCGGAAAATCAAGCGGCCGGAGCAGATCGCTTGTGATCATTCCCGACTTGATCTGCGCAGACAGATATTGATGCGGACCCATGTCCGTTGTCAGAATCATATTCAGGATCATGCCAATCACGGCATAGGTGATCATGGCCTCCAGGCTGATGGTGCCGAAAATGGGCGGGGCCTGGTTGTGCAACACCTTCCAGAGCGTCATTACCACAAAGATCTGCACAAACAGAGCAAACATTTCCGACCAGAAGTTCACTCTGTAAGCGGACAGATTCAGAAAGCCCTGCCGGCTAAATATCCAGAAGAGCGGCATGCGAATCCCCCTTCTTCCGTTGAAGTCCGGACTCATAAATTTGTCTGACTACCGATTCGATTTCCGGCTCCTCCACGGACAGATCGCGAATCCGGTGCGTTCGGGCCAATTCCAGCATGAGCTGGGAGGCGGAGATTTTTTCTTTGTCATACGAAAGCCATATGCGTGTACCTTCTTCCCTTACAAGGCGTGTATGCAAAAGATCGAGGCCGACAGGATCGAACCCGTCTTCCAATTCGATTACCAGAGTCCGCTCACCGCCAAAGCTATTTTTCAACTGATCTATTGATCCGTCGTAGAGGATCTGGCCGTCATCAATAATCATGACACGGCTGCACAGCTTCTCAATGTCGGTCATGTCATGGGTGGTCAAAAGGACGGTTACCTTCCGGTCCTTGTTGATTTCCCGGATGAAGGTGCGGAGTTTTTCTTTTGCCAAGACATCGACACCGATCGTCGGTTCATCCAGAAACAAAATTTCGGGATCGTGCAGCAGGGCGGCAGCGAGATCCGCACGCATCCGTTGGCCAAGTGACAGCTGGCGCACGGGAGTATTTTCAAATTCATGCAGATCCAGCAGTTCGCGGAACATGTCAAGATTCCGGTTATAGATCTCATTCGGAATCCGGTAGATTGTTTTTAGAACCCGGTAGCTTTCGATTGCCGGGATGTCCCACCAGAGTTGGGTTTTCTGGCCGAAGACGACTCCGATATTTGCAGCATGCTCCTTCCGCTGCTTGAACGGCACAAGACCGGCCACCCGTATATCTCCGGAAGTGGGTACGAGGATCCCGGTGAGCATTTTGATGGAGGTCGATTTTCCCGCACCGTTCGGCCCGATGTAGCCCACCAGTTCCCCTTTCCCAATTGAAAAGCTGATATTGTTTACGGCTGTATGAACCGAGTAATTTGTGTTCCACAAGTTCCGGATCGAGGCGAAAGGCCCCTTTTTCGGAATTAATCGTTTGAACTCTTTGCGGAGTTCGTTCACTTCAATAATTGGCATGTTGTACCACCTTCTCTTGGAGCTCAATAAATAGATTCTACCACAGGAAAGGGAGCGGCGGATGAAAGAAAGGAGAACGGGGAACAATCCGAATGACCCGTATAGGAATCCTTGTTAAAGGGGGCCACACGATGGGGGACTTGTATTTTCATGTTGGCGGCACAATCACGGGACACGATCTGAAACGGCTGCAGCGGGTTTTGTCGGAAATTGACAACAATGAAAAACTCACCATCGTAATGGAGGCATCTGACTCGATTCAGGCGGATGCGTTGTTTGGTCTGCTGGAGCGACAGGGATTTAGTCATTATGCGAAGGGCGGTCACCACGACGGTTATACTGTCATCGCACGACGACAGCATTAACCCTATACGGGAGCCCGGCATCACTGAGGTGCCGGGCAGTATTTTACCCACGAAAGTGACGAGAAGCTTCGAAGCGTAATCCGAGTACTTCCGTGGGGACCCGAAAAGACAGTAGGAGTGCCGAATGGGAACCCAAAGATCTAGATTTTCAGTTTCTCGACTGCTGACGGATCGGGTGTCACGTACAACGTTTTCTGGGCTTCGTATAATACCATGCCCGGTTTTGCACCGTTTGGTTTCCAGACATTTTTGATCAGTGTGTAATCGACCGGAACCTGGCTTGATTCCCGGGCTTTCGAGAAATAGGCAGCCAACTGGGCCGCTTCCAACAGAGTAGTTTCCGGTACATCCTTGGCCCGAATCACCACATGAGAACCGGGGATGTCTTTTGTATGAAGCCACGTATCGGCCGAATGTGCCATTTTCATCGTCAGGTAATCGTTTTGTTTGTTGTTTTTTCCCACGTAGATATCGATTCCATCGCTTGAACGGAAGCGTTCCGGCTGGCTGGCCGCTTGTTTTTTCTTCTGGCCGCCGGGTTTCCTGGTTGCTTTCAGGATTCCTTCCTGCTCCAGTTCCTCGCGAATTTCCTCCAAGTCCTGCAGGCCGGCAGTAGAGAGCATTTGGAGGACGCCCTCAAGATACGTGATCTGCTCGGTTGTTTGCTGGATTTGTTCCTCGAGAATGGGGATCGATTTTTTGACTTTGTTGTATTTCTTGAAATAGGCCTGAGCGTTCTCCAAGGGAGAGAGTTGAGGATCCAGCGGAATCACAACTTCCGGCATCTCCTCTTCATAAAAATTGGTCACTCGCGCTTCCGTTTGCCCTTTTTCCAATTGATAAAGGCTAGCGGTGATCAATTCTCCCCAAACTCTGTACTTGTCCGCTTCCGCCGCTTCCTGGATGGATTCTTTAAACTTGGCGATTTTATTGCGGTCTTTCTCCAATTCGGAGACGAGGATTCGCTCGATATCGCCCGCTTTTTGCCGGACGGTATCCCGCCACGATTTTTCCTCAAAAAACTGCTCCATGCAAGCGGAAATACTCTCCCATTCCTGCACCGTTCCCGCTAAATGTGACAGCTTGATTGCGGAAAATGCCTTGGGTTTGCCTTCCTGGTCGATGACCACAGTTGGTAAGTAGTGATGCTGTCGCAACGATTCTACGAAGTTGTTGAAGACGTCCCATTCGTTGTCTGCTAGGTGAGAAGGGGCCAATGGAGGCTCCTGCAATCGGTGGACCAATTCGCGGCCGATCAAGGGCGAGATTCCGCTGTAGTTGTTGACCAGGAATTTCTCAAAAGGGCTTTCGTCGGGCTGCCGTTTCGCAAAGAAACCGGATGTCGTCTCCTCAAACGGGGAGATTTTTTCCTGTTCCGGGGGTGCCACATAGGTACGACCCGGTAGGACTTCCCGGTGACGACTTGTTCCGAAATTTACATGAACGATTCCGTCCAGTATACGCTTTGTCTGTGGGTCAAGCAGGATGATATTGGAGTGGCGGCCCATGATTTCCACTACCAGCTGCTTCTCGCTGACATCTCCCAATTCGTCTCTGTTCTCAACGTTGAATAAGAGAATCCGCTCGTTTCCGACCTGTTCAATCTTTGTGATCCGACCGCCTTCGAAGTGCTTGCGCAGAAGCATGCAGAACATCGGCGGTTCAGTCGGATTTTGACCTTTGTAACGTTCCGTTAAATAGACTCGCGGAAACGTAGGGTTGGCGGAAAGCAGCAAACGGTAATTCCGCCCTTGGTTCCGTACTGTCAGAAGAAGATCACGGGGCAGCGGCTGATAGATTTTGTCCACGCGACCACCCAGAATTGTTTCATTCAGTTCATGTGTTACTGCGCGGAGAACGATTCCATCAAACGCCATAGTCCACACCTCCTATAAGTCACTCCAAAGTATACGGGGAGGCGGGGAGTTCGTCAAACGGGTGGAGAGGAACCTGGCTTTTTTTTATTTGTGTTTTGGAGATCCTAAATGACAATTAGAAGAGGTTTCCATTGAAATCAAATTTGGAGGGAACTTATGAAGCATTGGTTTGTTGGTTGGCTGGAGAAGTGTGCGCAACAATTCCGTTCTGAAGCAGAACACTACCGTAGTGCTTTTGAGAGATATACGCATGAAAGGACAAACTTGGAGTTGTCTGTTGAAGACCCTCACTATTTCTTAACTCTTGCAGCTCGTAAAGAGGAAAACGCAGAACGACTTGAAAACTGGGCTGAGCTCGCCGAAGAAGGGATTAAGACTTCAAATATTGTTTCGGGGCTTTAGAGAAAAGTTGACCACCCCCTCACCTCTTTCTAAGACTCTCGGAATTAAATTTCCCTTGCTGGCTCTAGTCTCTTGACTAGGGCCATTTATTGTTTCACCCCCAAAACAGGAGTGCGAACAAATTTTCCTCTTGACTTTTTCAAATCACCCCAACAATCGCGATGGAGGCATCTAATTGCCTACTACTAGACGGTTTGGTGATGTTCATGATTCCTGTTGCTCGTTCTCATGAAGCCTACCTGCAGTTCGTTGTTGAACAACTTGATGTAGAGTACAACAATCCCGCATCCAAGGAACTCCTGCAAAAGTTCTTCGCTGATTTGATTTTCTGGGTCACTTCGATCAATCTGTCCCAGACCGCTTCTTTGCTCAAAGATCGCTATTCCTCCAAGACGAAAGGAAGGAAACCCCGTGATCCAGCCGATTTGCTTCGCAGTACTCTCTTGATGACTAAGCTTCAGATGAGTGTAGATGAGTGGGTTTGTTCGCTTCGTACGATGCCGATTTACGCCATTCTCAGCGGTTTTTCTCCGGATTCCACTCCGGGTGTCGGAACGTTCTACGATTTCTTCAATCGGCTGTGGCTCGCGGCTTCTCCGCATCTCACCAAGCGGATCAAGCGAAAACTCAAAAAACCCAGAAAGAAAGGCAAGAAAAATGAGAAGCAAGAGCCAAGAAACCCCAAGATCACGGAAAAATTGGTCGCTCGTGCCCTGCGTTCCGACAAAATTCACTACTCTCCGAAAGCCCACGACCTGCTTCAACAACTGTTTCAAACCTTGTTTGTGCTTCCGTCTGCCGCCAAAGGGTTGCTGGGCAACACCTCTTCCTTTCGCGTCATCGGAGATGGCTCCCCCGTTGAAACGGGAGCGCGGGCGTACGGAAAATTCCTTTGCGACTGCCGGAAAAAAGGCAATTGGAAATGTTCCTGTGAGCGCCAGTTCTCGGATCCCGATGCCGATTGGGGCTGGGACAGCTACCGTGAGAAATATTACTACGGTCGAACCCTCTACATGTTTTGTGCTGCGGACAGTCCCTGCGATCTGCCGGTCTATCCGCGACTGTTTCGCGCCAGCCGGCATGACTCCGTGTCCTGGATTTGCGGATACCGGGAACTTCGTCACTGGTTTCCGGATTGGAAAGTGGGAGAGGCGATCTTGGACTCGGCCCACGACGCCCTCCCGATCTATACCCTGCTGGAACACG
>NZ_JBHSHC010000057.1:0-1206 GCF_042652925.1 Effusibacillus consociatus | reverse complement strand
TGGAAATCGGTTCGGACGGCGTTCCCGTGTGCCCGATTGGCCGGAAGATGATCGGTTGGGGCAAATGCCCCGGCCGTCAACGCGTCAAATGGCGCTGTCCCGCCAAAGTAGGTAAATGGGAGTGTCCCCATCCTTGTTCACCTTCCGAGTACGGAAGGACATTCTACACATCCACTTCGGATAATCCTCGTCTGTTTCCTCGCGTCAGGCGCGACAGCAAGGAATGGAAACAGCGATATGCCCTACGGACTGGAGTGGAGCGGTGCATCAAGCGTCAAAAGGTGGATTACAAACTCGAAGCCTCTAAAGGTCGCAGTTCCCGTCACTGGAACATTCGAGTCTACTTGATTGCCATGTGCCAACATGCCGACGCATGGTTGGAAGAAGCAAGAAAAGCGAACCTTCCTTCACTGGACGAATGGTTTGCAAGCCAATTAGCTGCATAGTCACAGGCCTTTTCCATATTTTTTAAAAACCCGATATTGTCGGGTTATTTGGCATGCCCATTTTTTGAAAATGGCTTTCAAGGTTAACAAAATGGTCGATTTTTGACCCATTCACCCCTTGTCCAGACTCGGATTCATCTCTCTAATTCCGAGCTACTATCTTTCCTGTACGCTAAATTTGTCGGAATCTGGCGTATAGGAGGAAAGGATCGTGTATGGGATGATCGATAAAGAGTATATCAGGAAACGGCACTTTGTGGATGGTTGGTCCATCCGTGAAATCAGCAGGAGTTGTAAGATTTCACGTCAAACCGTGCGCAAAATGCTACAGGAGGCTGAGATTCCAAAGTATAACCTAACCAAACCAAAGCCCATTCCCGTCATGGAGCGTTGGATCCCGGTCATCGAGGCTTGGATTCATGAGGACAAGCAGCCGGGTGTACCCAAAAAGCAACAACATGTAGCCTCGAGAATCTATGAGCGGCTGAAGGAAGAATATCCGGATGAGTTTCATGCAGCAGAGTCAACTGTAAGGTACTGGGTTCGTAGACTACGTGACAAGAAGAAGGAGGCGTTTGTACCCCTGACGGCGGATGCTGGAGAACTTGCTGAAGCCGACTTTGGCAAGGCAATGATCCGTATTAACGGAAAACCGACCGATGTTCATTTGTTTGTGATGCGGCTTCGTAACGGATTAACCCCGCTTATTTGGACATACCTTCATTTTAGAGCTATTTTCATAGAGTTTCGTTTTATATGT
>NZ_JBHSHC010000056.1:0-10711 GCF_042652925.1 Effusibacillus consociatus | reverse complement strand
AGCTTCACTGGGTTTAGTTTCCTATTGCCTTTAGAGGTACTCCCTGCCTCGGATATTTTCAGGGTAGAAACTGCCAACAATGCACACAACAAGAATCCCCACTGCTGAGGAATTCTTTTGACAAGAATCCACCAGCTGACCGCAAACAAAAAAGCATAATACATATTGATCGGATGATACTTACCGTCAGAAAGCCCGGCTCCCCATATCAGATCAGTCCTTGTTCCATAGTCGGCTACCAATAGTGAGTAGACGCTCCATCCGGATAATACTGCGGGAAGCAGAACATCGGATGTTTTCGGAATCTCATTACAAAATATCCAATCCCAATCCCCCAACCAATCCAAGAAGCGTAAGGAATAAAGCCTCCTAATAGAATCTGAAGGGGGCCGTAAAAGATACTGTCAAAAATCGCATCTGAAATTTTAGCACCGTTAAAACCAATCCGGTTCACTTCCCGTTTGATCAGCCATAACGCCAAACTTAACGCGGTAAGCATCCCAACCCACGACGAGGAGATTGTCAACAATCCCAATTTAATATTAGTATCGAATAATGCCATGGTTATCTCTCCAAAAGTTTGCCAATAATGCCTGCCATACCCGCTTTGGACAATTGACCGTCACGACGATCCACGATCATTCCATTCTCGTCAATCGTTATAGTAACCGGAATGGCCATTACCTGATACTGTTTACCAACGCGACCGTCACGATCCATGAGAGTCGGAAACTGTATTTTGTACTCTCGAACAAAATTTTTGGCATCTTCTTCATTGTCCGTTACAGTCAAATTTACTCCATAGAAAGCTATTTGATCCTTGTATTTTTGGCTCATCTCGACCAAATCCGGCATCTCGGCTTTGCAAGGCGGACACCAGGATGCCCAGAAATTGATTAGAATTTTTTTACCCTTCAGCTCACTTAGTTTCACTTGCTGCCCATTTAGATCTGTCAAAGTAAAATCGGGAGCATTATATCCCGGACGGGGTAAAGAAGCAACTTGAGGTTGCTGCTCCTTATTTTGAGAATCTGAAGATGAGTTTGTCACCTTTTCCACTCTGTCTGAATTTTGTAATCCTGCAGTAACTGCCAACACAAGCAGTCCCCCAAACAGGATCCCAGCATATAATGTGATTGATTTTGTGCGTTTCATTTCTTTCCCTTCTACAAAGTCCAATACAGGAAAGTGTCATTGATTCCAAGGAAAATAAAAATCACTGCCACAATCTTTGTAACTACCCGATTTATTTTCCCTGCTTTTTTAACGAAATTTTTCTGAATCGCATCTCCAAATAAAGCGAGCAAAAAAACCAGAAAAAGAAGCGGAAGTGCAGTCCCTATCCCGAACACAGCCGGAAAGAACATGCCGCCTGTTGAGCGGATTCCGAGAGGAACCAACATTCCAAAGAATAGGAGGAACAAAGTTGGGCAAAAAGCCAGCGCAAATACGAATCCCAAGAAAAAAGATCCCCAAATTCCCTGTTTAGGTACAACTTTTAGGAGCCTGTCCTTAATTGCTTCCCCCACTGTTTTTCTAAACCTGAATACTCCTAACATCACGAGTCCGCTTAAGATGAAAATTGGTCCCATGCCTTTTCGAATCACTTCGATAACAGGAATCAAATTTTGTGAGATCTCCTGCATTTGTGTACCAAGTAAAATGACACTGCCACCAAGTAGTGTATAAGTCAACACCTTGCCCGCCACAAATCCTAATGCCTGATTGAAGGTCACTTCACTATTCCCCGTATACCGAGCGATATATCCGAAAGCTCCGATGTTGGTTGAGATCTGACAGGGGGCTGTTGCACCGGCCAATCCCAACAATAAAGCGACCAGAATAGGTATGTTAACGCCGTCAGATAATTTGTATATGGGTTCCGCTAGTGAGTTTGCAAATTGTGAATACCATCGATACAGCTCAGTCCACTCCATCTTTTCCCCCCTGAACCGTTTGCACAAAAGCCCACACTTCAGGTGTGGGCTTACTTCTTACTTTTTGTCATTCTGCATCTTGCTGTGATCCATGCCTGGCATGTTTTGATCATTCATTTTTTGATCATTGCTGCTCGAGCATGCTGTAAGTATTCCTGCTGCGAGAAAGGTAGCCAACATTAAAGAAATTCCCTTTTTCATAATGGACTTACCCTCCCTACATATTGTTCATGTTGTGCATTCGGTTCCCTGCGAAGATCACGTAGAAAATGATCCCAATGAGGATAACGAAAGTAATAGCTAAAGCTTTTAACACGCTAGAAAACGGATCTCTTTCCTCCACGACACTTCGCTCCTCTCTAAAAAACAAGATAAAACAAAAATGTGTACTTTTAATGAAGAATACACAAATCCCCTACTAAAGAAATTAAGAACGAATTCAAAACACTGCTTACTTGCTGGACTTCTCTTCATCCTTCGCAACTTCAGCAATGACGTTAGCCAACATATCAGCGGTGTAAAAAGTCTCCTTAAGAGTATTCTCAGGCCCGCCAACCTCGATAATAATCGAATTTGGAAAAAGGTCTTGATTGTACCTAGTATCATACGCGGGATTAGGAATCTTCTTGTGAACACCTCGTGAAAGACCCGGGTACATTTTTCTCAGCTTATTGTCAATTTTTAGACTATTTAAATTTAATACGTTCTTCAATTTCCAGTTGAGTTCCAAAATGGGATTTGGCTCATATCACCGTCTTTTATCACCGATTCTCGACAATCGATTTGCCACGAAGTACCCGATACTTACAAGTACGATAAATTCGAGTCCGACCAACAGAGGATGCATGTCAGGGGCGGTAGATGCCGAATCCCCATGTGCAAATGCCTGTTTTGGAAACATCCATAAAAATATGAAAATACACGTTAGAGCAATCTTCTTAAACATGTGCTTGGCCTCCTCTTACTACAAATTTGGCTAACAGGACCCCCAGTAAGCTCGCTGCTATACTTCCTGCCAAAGAGAAGAAAATCTGGCTACTATTCAAAGAACCCACTGTTAACGAAACAATTATTGAAAATAGAAGCCCGTTTAACATACTCCCATTGAAAATAGCGGTATCTGAATACCTACGAGCTATCAGTAAATCAAGCAAGATAGATCCCACAAACATGATAAATGGAAACGAAAAGTCAAAACCGTGGGTTGTTGGTGCCCATAAAGCCCACACAATAACTTGAAAACCAAAAGCGATAGTCATAATCGATGTAGCAATTAACTTCCTCGTTTGGACAATCGCTGTTGTTAATAGAAAGCCCATAAAGAGACTTGTTAAAATCGCATAATAAGCAGGCTGGGTTGCAAATCGACCCGGGAAGTGAGGTCCTTCAAGAAAATACTCCGACAATGCAAACTGGCTAAATGCAAAAGCAGCTGCCACACTAAAGGCATAACCAATTATCGACTCAATGGTTTCCTTCTGATGCAGCCACAGTTGAGCCAATCCCAGTGCAGACAGCACTCCTCCAAAAACCGCCATCAAGTGAGGTGGACTCCAAATGGTTACATCAAATCCGACCAGATCGTGATAGAGCATATCGAAACCACCCGCAATCAATTGTAATAAAGAACCTGTACCCGCTAGAGCTAGCGGAAAGCCACTTCGCAACTCAGCCGGTGCAAACCGTCCAATTTTTTCATCTGAAACAAAACATAACCCAAGACAATAATTCCGTTTGTAAAAATGCTTGAGTATAAAATAGCATGGGGTATCGTAAAGAAACTCTCAACCCGTCCATCTGCATGCCACCATTCATCGAAATACGCCGCTCCAACTGAAATATAAAGCAATAACGTGCTTAAAATAAGGAGATATCTAAACATTTCTCTTTTACAACTCCTTTTCAAAATTATCATTGATTCCTTTACCAAAATAATCCTTAGTTTCATTATATACAATACCCCCCTATGGTAATAACAAGAAAACAAGTCTATTTTCACGTTTATCTTCATCAAACCTCCACAATTCTTTTTTACACTAAGATCAGATAACACAACATGGAGGTCAAACAAATGAACAAACGATCCAAGTTGATTATAGGAGTTCTTACAGGAGTACTGGTCATTGCTGGCGGGATCTACTACTTCAGCGGTTCTTTCCTATCTGGAACCAACAAACAAACCACGGCTCAGCCCACAGTTGTTCAGGAAAACGGTCAGACTGTTAAACAGTTTGAAATTACCGCTGAAAGCAAGAAAATTGAACTAAAAGACGGTACCAGTGTCGATGCTTGGACATTTGGCGGAAGTGTTCCGGGTACCCAAATTCGTGTAACGGAAGGTGACAAGGTTCGAATCACTCTCAAAAACAAACTTCCTGAACCTGTGAGCATTCATTGGCATGGCCTACCCGTTCCGAATGCAATGGACGGTATCCCTGGAGTTACTCAAAACGCAGTAAAATCCGGCGAATCTTTCACATATGAGTTCCCAGTCACAACTCCGGGAACGTACTGGTATCATTCCCATCAAAAGAGTGCTGAACAAGTGGACAAAGGATTGTATGGGGCTTTCGTTGTGGAACCGAAACAATCGAATGTTAAATACGATCGTGACGTAACTCTTGTGTTAGATGAATGGATGACAGGGATGGATCATAGCAAGATAAATATGAACAACAGTAACATGTCCGGAATGGATCACAGTAAAATGAGTGAAAATAATAACAATATGTCGGGTATGAATCACGGCAACATGGGAGCAAACACCCAAGCATCTTCAGACAAAAAGGAAGAATCCCATGAGGATATGATGAAAGAGATGTACAATGTGTTCACGGTTAACGGAGCTGCGGGGAAATTAATTCAGCCAATTGAAGTTAAAGCAGGGGAACGTGTAAAACTCCGTTTGATAAACGCCGGGTTCCAAACGCATAAAATACACTTAAATAATCAACCTTTTAAAATTACCCATACGGATGGTCAGCCCATTCAAGAGGCCGCGTTAATAACTGATCAGTTAGTCGCTATTGCTCCAGGTGAACGTTATGAATTGGAATTCACTGCAACGGTGAACGGGTTCTTAATTGATGATCATGCTGATTCTCCTGCAGCAGGCGATATTCAAATTCCTGTTAAAGTCTTGGAAGGTAAAAACAGTACGACTATAGCGCATAATCACAATGGTGAACTTCCTGTTGTAGACATTACTGCCTATGGACAGAAAGTCCAACCGTCTTCCGAACAAAAATATAATTTGGAATACACGATGGAACTGAACAACTCCAAGAATCAATCCGGTGAGGATATCTATACTATTAATGGAGCAACATTCCCTAATATCCAACCGCTCACAGTTAAAAAAGGAGACTGGATAAAGGTTAAGTTTGTTAACAAAGGAACGTCGGATCACCCTATGCATTTACACGGCCACTTCTTCCAAGTCCTGACGAAAAACGGGAAACCTCTACAGGGGTCATCTCTCCTTAAAGATACCTTAAATGTTCGACCAGGAGAGGAGTATGAAGTCGCGTTCCAAGCAGATAATGAAGGAAATTGGATGTTCCATTGCCATGACTTGCATCATGCTGCAGCCGGAATGGTGACAGAAGTTCAATATGAAGGTTTTAAACCTGCCTTTACACCGGATCCAACGGTAGGTAACATGCCTGAATAAACTGAGTATAATTTTGATATTAAAAAAGGATGCATTCGTGAAATGCATCCTTTTTTCATGTACTTTTCCAGCACTGATGGAACAGCATGTTGTTATGCACCATTTACAACGAAGTGGCTGACACGTTAAGGTGGATAGTGATTAAGGAAAATATAGTTCCCTGGCTGATAACTTTCGTTCCCTTTGTCTATGGAGCGTTCTTAGTCGTTACAATTTGGATTTTTTATTTTACTTATGGCCGTTTTTTGTTGTACTTGCTGACCAACATTGTCGCTGATTTCATTTTAATGTTCCCTGTGAGTCGTTGGTTTGAATCGTTAGGATTGTATGAGTTTGTAAATCGCAGCCGTTGGAATATTTATCTTGACTTAGTCCTCATGTCCGTTGTGATTTACGGTTACCAACTATGGCAAGAGGGGATAAAGATAGGGGGAACACGGAAAGGGAGCCCTTTAAGGATGAAATTATTTTCGACACGTATGTAATATGTCCCTTGTGCAAAGTGAAGCTGGACAGCCTGACCAGTAGTCACCTGCAACATAAACATGGCTATTCCGGGCTCAAGGAGTATAAAATGGAGTTCGGTATACCCATGGGTGTTCCGTTGGTGGCTCATAAGATCAGAGCAAATATGCAAAAAGAAAGGTAAACTCCGTTCAAGATGGTTTAGAGAAAATGTAATGCCCATTGGTGTTGAACACGCCAAAAAAGCTGATTTGGTTCCCAAGGAATTAAGGAAACATGGGGGTCTGGGGGGTCTGGTACGCAGGGGGAGAACTTGGACAACTGCATATGTTTCTGAAATGAAAGAAAAAGGTTGGCTGGACTTACATGAGGCCGCCAAATTGTTGGGCATTTCCTATAATTACGCTCGAAAGTGTGCATCCGACGGGAGACTCAAGACTTACATGAGTAAAGGTATTAGATTTACAAAGTTAGAGTGGATAGAAGACGCTAAAAAGCTACTGCAAGAAAATAGGGAAAAATACCGTCCAGACCTATTAAAATAAGTTAGTTAACTGTTCGGTTCTTCTTTGAATCGATCCGGCGAATTCAGGGCGCCGGAAACACTACAGGCTATGCCTGATTTCTTGAAGCAGATCGTTGGTTTTCTTTAATTCAGACAGTGATTCTTTGATTAATTGCTTGAGTTCTTTCAGTTCATGAAAAGTTTTCATGACGGAATCGAGTTCCACCTTATTACAACCGACCTCCCCGGAAACCGGTACAGACCGTTTCACCTCAGTTTGTTTGTCCACCGCAAACAGAAGATTGATTTCCCGCCCTGTAAGTTGCCGAACCATATCCGTTATTACTCTCTTATACCTGCTCTGGAGCCAATCGGCCTGAAAGTCATTGCCCACGATAATTTTCAAGCTGTCCCCGAACAAAATGGCGTTTGTGCCTTGAAACCAGGTTGCAAAAGACGACTGGCTCAAAGAGGTTACAAGAGCTGATAAAACCTTTTGCCACAGATCATCCGGAATCCGTGTGCCGCTTGCTTCCTTCCCGGTATTTGACAAAGGCTTGTCCTCGCAACGTCCAAACGCCGCCAATTGGCGAACTGCTGCTATCAATTCCCCCGTGCTTTGATAATCCTGTTGCAGAATCCCTTGAATCTGATCGGAAGACAGCCCGATTTGTTCCTTCTCGCAATATTTTTCGATGATTTGTTCAGGGGAAGATGCCACGATATCAGTGTGGAGTCCCCAGGACATGCGAGACTTCAGACGTTCATCAAAGGCGGATAATTCTTTTGGCGGATAGAGGGAAGCAATGACTAACTGTTTGCCAATTGAATACAAATGGTTGAACGTTGTAAACAGCCCTTCTTGTGTCTGATATTGCCCGGACAACCGGTCCAAGTCGTCAAACAGCAGCACATCGACAGATTCCACACTTTGTTCAAACTCCCGGCACTGGTTGCTCGCAATGGCATCCAAGAAGCGGGTTCTGAATTGATCTGCCGTAATATAAAGGATGTTCCACTCTGGATGATTCGACCGGATCTCATTTCCGATCGCGTGCAGCAGCATAGGCGAAACGGTTCCCGGACTCCACAATCAAACTGTCAAACGTCAGGTGAGACAACAAGTTGGCTCGCTTCAATTCAAACGGCATCAAAGCAATCCCTCCAAATGTTTCAGGGGCCTGTCCCCGGGCTGGATGATACCAGTGTAGCATTGTTGCCACAGAAAAGTTAGGCAACAGGTGTTTTGTATCTCTCTTCGTCGTTACTTCTATTAAAACGATAACGGGGTGGGGTTGCATGATCTCGGGCTTCATCAAATCTTATAGGCATATTCATAGCTTTGGTTGTATTGGATGTCTTGATAACTCGACTAATCCATCTTGCCGCTCTGGCGTATTCCGATCACTGCCTTGCGTCTTTAGGTACCAATATATCGCCCAATTTTCTCTTCCCTCTCCGGGTCGTGGACTCTAAGCGCCGCATTCCGTTTGAACAAGTTGAAGTCAGGGTGAACTAAAAAACCATTTTTCGTCCTAGTCTTCCCATGTCAAGTCAGGATCAATCCCCATGTTGCGAAACCACTTTTTCTCCCGGCAGGAGGGACAACGTTTCGGCTCCTCCCAGCCCCGTTTTTCAAAATACTTTTGCTCCGACGGTTCAAAGATGAACCTTGCCCCGCACTCCCAACATTTTAACCGGATCGGCTGATATGTTTTGACCCGGGGCGCTTTCAAGTTCAGTTCTTTTCGCCAGCTCAGCAGAACGCTTTCTTGATTTCTGTTCCACAGAACCTTCAGTTCGGGAGCAAGAAATTGAGTCGGATCAAAACGAAATCCCCAGATATGGTACAAACGAGGCGTTTTGCCACAGTCTTTAGCATTGCAGGGATAGGGTCCGGGACATTCCCTTTTATGACATATGCGACCCAGGTACTTTCGGCCGTTATCGAACACAAATACTTCCCACGCATGAGTCGTGGACGAAATTTGTCTGCAGTATCGGGCAAGCTGCGGAAGTTCGTCCAGATGAGACAGCACAACGGCCAAATCGATATCTTCCGGGTACGGATCGCCGCTGGCCATCGAACCGCACAAAACAACCTCCTGAACAGACGTCAGGTTTTTCGCCTTATTGGCAAAATTTTGGGCGGCTCGCAGATATCGATTTCTATTGTTCATTTACCGATCACCTTCCCGTTTCCGTTTATTCGTAAGCGATAATTCCAAAACCAGCTCAGGTAATCATCGATGAAACCGTAGTCGCCGCCGGAAAGGTGCTTGTCCAGAGTCCGTTCAATATGCACACGTCCGGATTTGCTGAATTGCAATGGAACCTTAGGTCCTTTTCCCCAAGACATATACACCGCCAAAGAAGGCTTAAATCCTCGACTGGTGCAATAGGAAACAAACTCTTTCATAATGACAGAGAATTTACTCAGATTTCCAACCATTACCCGTTCCAGGTAGGGAATTTCACGTCTCCGCCATGCTTCATAATTTTTTCACAGACAGCTTGTCCATGCGAATAAACAAATCTACCGCACTGACATATCCTTTTTCTCGAATAATCGTTTCCGCTGTGCCCCGAACTTTACGTTTCAATTCCTCTCGATTCATCGTACTTCAACCTTCCACGCCGGTCTTTTTATTTTCCACAACATTTTTTATATTTTTTCCCGCTGCTGCAAGGGCAAGGATCATTTCTTCCTATTTTCGGCCCTTTGACGATTGGTTGAGAAGTTTTCGGCGGAAATCATCCGGTTATTTAAAAATAAGTGATTGAACGATTCTACTGTCTTCCGTCTCTCTTCTTCCTCCGCATCAAGCTGAGCTCTCCAAGTTTCTAATTCGGGCAGATCCACACCGTTAATCGTACAATTGACATAAAGAGATTCTTCTGAACTAAGCAACGAACGATCATACCCGCCGTCTATCATTTCTTCAACAAAAGGAATCCCTTTGACAGACAACAATTGACACAGACTGTCGGCTAGTCGTGTACGGATGGACAAATCCTCTTCTTGCGACATCAGTTCGATAACCGCTGCTTCGCAAACCGGAAGTTTGATTCCACTCAAAATGTCGGTCGAAAATAGGCGAAAATCCCACTCTTCCTTCAAAAAAGTTTTGCGTATTCCAGTTACGACCTCTTCAGTTCCGATCTTGATCATAGCTTTCACCGCTTCCTCAACTATCAGGTCCCCTTCTGAGCGGAGATAGTTAGTCAAGGCAGGAATTGCTTTTTGCAAACGGAGATCTCCAGCCAAGATACACAAATAAATGTCAGCATACCCTTCATAATCTTCCGGATAGAACTGATCGAGTCGCTCAACGATTTCTTCAACGGGAAGATCCGAACGAACAGCAAGTTCTTTGACAACGTAAACTCCATAGTTGTAGTCAAACTCGTTACAATATTTTCCTTCAGCCCTTTTACTCAACTCAAAAAGTTCTTGCCATAGCTTGTCCGTACACCAATCCGCCAGTTCCAGGCGCAGCCGAACTGCTTTCTGAAAGGGCGGCAACAGGTCCGCTATCCGATTTGGAAACTGTTTCAGCAGTTGTATCTCACTGTTAACAAGCATTTTTTCGTAACAATCCCGAGCCGGCCCACGGTCTAAAATTCGTTTGACAATCTCCTCCAGAGTTTCCCGAGTCTGAGTAAATTCAGCTGCGTATGCCAACATAAGACGGTTTTGCTTCTCATCGATTGCCAGATTACAAGCTTCCAACACAAGGGGCATAAGATCAGGATCCTTGTATTGGCTGTCTTTAAAGTACTGTACGGCGAATTGACGAATTCTTAAATCAGGGTGAAGAATCAAGGACTTGACCTCTTGGGGAGAGCATAAAATTCATCCTTTCACAACTCACGAAACTCGGTAAAACTAACGGAAATGATATCATAATAGGCACTTCATGCAAATAGTTCTAGTGAAGGATATGAGGACAGGTCATGGTCGATTTTGTCGCAACGCTGTCGTCCCCTCATCTCATGGTAAACTTCTGATCGCTTTAAACGGAAGAAGGGCATTTCGGCGGTTAAAGATGTCCTTTGACGTGTATACGGTAACCTAAAAATACGCCACACCGCTCATTGAAACTTCCCCCACCCTGACCGATAATCCTC
>NZ_JBHSHC010000055.1:0-3560 GCF_042652925.1 Effusibacillus consociatus | reverse complement strand
ATCAATCCTCCTACGTATAGTATCGCTCTTATTTCGGAGGTTGTCCAACTTGATTACGGGGCTTAAGAGGTGCGTGCGAAAATGAAAATTTTCGAAGACTCTGACCACAAAGAAGTTTTGACGAAATACCAGTCGTCGCAACAAATCGATAACGAGTTAAAGGCCTTGTCGAAAGCGGTATCGGGCTACGTTTCCTCAATAAATGATATTTTCCAAAAATGTCCGACTTTCGTTATTAAGGAGCTTTTATCCAGTAATCTTGACACGGAATCTATCGCGTTATTGGATCAAAAAATTAAAGAGTGGCGTCAAATAAACGATAACCTGAACTTCGTAGTGAATGAGCTAAATAATTTTAGAAGAACACTGGATCTTACTCTGGAGCAACTTCCATGGCAAAAAGTGCGTCTCGATAATGAAAAAATGTACAACGAATTGGTTCAAAAACTTCGGGAGGCCGGCACACAAGACCCGTCAGCGTACGGTGGCCTTGTACAAAGGCACCGTGAACTAGAAGCAAAACTTGGAGAGGTCAAGGAATATGAAGAAAAACACAAACTTCAAACTGAGCGTTCCAAGCAAATCAGAGCGGAAATTCTCGATTACGAGAAAAAATTGAGGGAGATGCGAGAACAAGTCATCAAAGATTGGAATAGCAAAAACGAGAATATTCGCGTCGCTTTAAACGTAATGGGTGACACTTCACAGGGTGAGCAAACATTTAGAAATTTAATTAGGAAAACCAGTGGAGAATACGCGCGGGACATATTAGATAGAGATGAGTTGGATCAAATAAAAGGGGGTTTTTTGTACGATCTGATAACAACTGAGATGCCGTCCCGTTGGTTGTTCTTAGAAGACTTTAAGCAACGGTTGACAACTGCCACTGAAACCGATCAGCAGGGAATTGGTAAACCATTGGTTCGACAACTAGACACTCTTCGAAGTGCCACTCCTGAAGATATCGACAGATTACTTTCTTGGTTTCCCGAGGATCAAGTAGTCCTGAAACTTTTGAACAACGGGCGGGAAGAAGACATCGAAGTTGGTTCTGCGGGTCAACGTACAGCTGCTATGTTGTCGTTGCTGCTTTCTATCGATGACACTCCATTAATCATTGACCAACCCGAAGATGATTTGGACACCCGCAGGATTTCTACGTTAGTAGTGGATGGATTGCGGCAGTTGAAATCGAAGCAGCAGGTGATCGTTGTAACCCATAACCCGAACATTCCAGTAAACGGGGGAGCGGAACAAATCGTTCACCTTAACTTCGCTGGTGGGGGAATCAGAGTTCAAGCTAGCGGGGCTCTTCAAAACAGTAGTGTGCGTCTTGCAGTATGCGACGTGATGGAGGGTGGCCAAGAAGCCTTAAGCAACCGTTATTACCGGATATTCAAGGCATTGGAACCTCCGCGAACAGTTAACCTCTAATAACAAAACAGCCACAGACAAATGCCGGTTTTCCCGGCATTTGTCCTTATGTCCGACGAACATTAAAAACTTTACGACGGTCAAGAAAATGAAAAACTTTTATCGGAGTTGAATAGGCGTGTGTCAAAAGCTCCCTGGATTCTTCGTAAGCGGCATAGCGTCCCTTTTTCTTCGAATAATACTCTCTGGCTCCATCCAAAGAATCCCACAATGAAAAAAGCTGTACCTTCCCTTTTTCTTCTAGCTTCAGAATTTCTTCTTTGGACATGAAAACAAACATAATTTCACCACCTTGAATTAATTTGGCAGAAGCGAGTTGTTTTATTGTATGAAGTAAGATGTCTTCATATTTACTACAAATCGTACTTGGAAGAATTGGGTCAGAGACCACGGTGGTCTTCAGTATTTCTACGGTTTAACTTAACCTTGGCCTGTGAACGTGTAAAAACAATTCTAACTAAACGATTGGAAAGGAAACTTTTGTTCCGTGACAGACTTTGTCGTACCCAGTTGTATTATCGAAATAGCGGTGTTACGCCAAGCCACTAATCAAATTTCAAAAGTTTATCGATTTACCTTAGATCAAATACAGTTATCTCCACAGGATTTTTGACTAATCATGTAGAATTTTGGAAAATAAGATGAGTATAGATAAATTACGATATACGTTCTGCTTCAAGGGGGAAAGCGAATTGATACAACCTGGCCAATACCAGAAAGAAGAATCCAGAAGAAAGTTGACCCAGGTATTCCGCTATCTTCAGGCACTGGACCAATTGCGAAATCCGGTGCAGCGTCAAATACATAGCCAACTATGGACCATGTGGTACCGGGATATGCCTGAGCACCCTACTATCGTGCACGGGGACATTTCGAACAATCCCGAGGAAATACAAGCTGATGATCCAATTTCAATTGAAACTTCTAAAGCGGATGATTTCCTTCTAAAGGTTCGCAGGCCAGAATTAAAAAGCTGTCCGAAGCCGCCTGGAGAGCTGGATAACTGGTTGGAACCGGGTTGGCAGAAAATAAACGGAACCCTGAAAGTGGTTGCCAGCAGGACAGAGGAAGATGAAGAGGGCCAAGAGGTTGTTGTTCAGTTTACGGACGATAGGAACCGTGTAAGACTCTTTCAGGAATGGACACAAGCACGTAACAAGTGGGTGAAGGAAGAAACATCTGCATATAAGGCTATGGATATTTTTGAGAAACTCTATGCGCTTCACAGCTGGATAGAAAGGGAATCCGAACAGGTGGAGTTAATTCTTGGCGAAGGTTTGCTGGACTGGACGCACTCTGTAAATAGTATCCATCATCCTATTTTGTTACAACGAGTACAATTAAGCTTCGATCCGGATATTCCCGAATTTACGATAACCAATTCCGAAAAATCGCCCGAACTATATACTGCCCTCTTTCGCTCCGTAAGCGAGGTTTCTGGGAACTCGATCTCCAATATTCTAAAGGAACTAGAAAAAGAATCGTACCATCCTTTGGGGGGAGAAGAGACTTCAAGATTTTTGCAGCGTTTGGTAACCCAGCTTTCTCCTCACGGAAAATTTATTGAGGGGGAATTCAAGCGGGAAGAATCAAATTTTCCAAGAATAAAACGGGAACCAGTCTTTTTCTTGCGAAAGCGGAATTTAGGATTCTCAACCGCTCTCGAGTCCATTATCGAGGACATCCCAACTAGAAAAGCTATCTCCACTTCTCTCTCTAATATTGTTGGTATCAACACAGATGATTCAACATCTTCTACGGCTGGTGAACCGAAGGTTAGTACCGATGTCAACGGAGAGAATGAGCATGTTCTTCTCACCAAACAAGCCAATGCCGAACAGTTGGAAATTGCTCAACGTCTCGAAAGATACGGGTCGGTTTTGGTGCAGGGACCTCCAGGAACCGGAAAGACACATACTATTGCAAACCTTTTAGGACACTTGCTTGCACAGGGAAAGAGTGTTTTGGTTACCTCTCTTACAGCCAAAGCCTTAAAAGTCCTAAGAGATAAGGTGATTGAGCCTTTACAGCCGCTTTGTGTAAGTGTACTGGACAGTTGTATACGGTAACCTAAAAATACGCCACACCGCTCATTGAAACTTCCCCCACCTTGACCGATAATCCTC
>NZ_JBHSHC010000054.1:0-4954 GCF_042652925.1 Effusibacillus consociatus | reverse complement strand
GAGGATTATCGGTCAGGGTGGGGGAAGTTTCAATGAGCGGTGTGGCGTATTTTTAGGTTACCGTATACACCGCCAGTTGCCAATCGAAGAATCTGCGTCCGATCCAGCTTCCGGTCGACGTGATACTCAACGTTTTCGATGCAAGCGTCACTTTGCTGAAAGTCCGCTTTGCGAATTAACGAAGACAGCCGGTTATTCTTGCGTCTCGTCCACTCCGTATCGACCAGGAGTCCAAACCGCTCTTCAAACGAAAGCGCTTGAAAATTGTGATCCAGCAACTGATTGCGATACGAGTCTGCCATGGCGGACAGGTGCATTTCCTGTAGTTTGCGTAAGGTCGGTTCATGCACCATGTCTATTCCCTCCCATAGTAATCTGCGCCCCGGACGAATCCGTGGGTTTCAGAAGGGGTTGATGATTCTTTTGTCTCCTGCACGGTCATCCGATCCTGACCCGTCGTCAAAATCGTCTTGATGCTTCGGAAATTCGGTCTGGGTGTGTAGGATAACGCTTTGGCGCAAGCCGCTTCCAAACGAACAACTCCATACTTGTCAGCGAGTTTCAGGAGGGCCATGCAGCTTCTGTATCCTTGCTGCTCGACCTTATGGGAAGAAAGAATAGCCTGGATCGCAACGGCGGTATTAGAACCGACGCTTTGTGCCCAAGAGATAAATCGGTTTGCATTCCATTGGATGAATTTCTTATGGTTTTCCGGCATGTGCTCTTCAACCGTACTGTACTGTCCGGGTTGTCCGTGAAGTCGCGGATGGGAACAAATTCGGTGATTGTTGAAGAAAATTTCAACGACATTGCGAGTGATTCGTACATCTACGTGGTGCTTGATATATTCATAGGGAATGGAATAATGCATTTTCTCTACGGTTATATGATAATTGAATTGAACAGTGGCAATCTTCCAGGTCGCCAACTCATAAGGGGTAGCAGGCAATCCGAGCAGGAACGGTTTTTCCTCGGCAACGAACACACTACGCCTGCTCCCTTCTTTTTTCTGAAAGGGTTTCGCATTCAGGACATCGAGCTTCTCCCGGATGGCCCGATTCAATTCGGCAACACTGAAACATTGTTGTTTACGCAATGCAGCAAGAATCCACGTGGAGACGACGTTAACGGAACCCTCCACATTCGGTTTGTCCTTTGGTTTACGAACGCGGGCAGGAATGACGGCGGTGCTGTAATGCTCGGCCATCTCATGATAGGTCTTGTTGATGACAGGGGAATACCAGGAGGCTTT
Organism: Effusibacillus consociatus; assembly: GCF_042652925.1. Classification (NCBI taxonomy): domain Bacteria; kingdom Bacillati; phylum Bacillota; class Bacilli; order Caryophanales; family Alicyclobacillaceae; genus Effusibacillus; species Effusibacillus consociatus. The sequence continues at coordinate 3,702 of NZ_JBHSHC010000054.1, read as the reverse complement.
TTCTACGCCGGTCTTAAGGTTGTCCGGTATGAGAATACGTGTGGACCCGCCAAAGAACTGATACATGTTGATGTGGGCTGTAATCCAGCTTTCCTGATTTTGCGAAGCAAAAGCTTCCACGTAAGCATACTGGCTGTAAGACAGTACACCTACAAAAATATAGACATTGATCATTTCGCCGGTTTCTCTGTCGATGATGGATGCGGTTTGTCCGGCCCAGTCCACTTCGAGCTGTTCACCGGGCTTGCGAAGAATGCGCATGGTTGCTTTCGTCTTCTGTGTGTATTGTTGATAGTAGTGGCAGAACTGGGAGTACATGAGCGGAATTTCTTGGTTGACCTGGCATTCTTCACAATATTCATTCCAAAGCAAACTGAGCGTCACTCCGCTTTTGGCCATTTCCCTATGGATGTATTCACAGTCGGGGCGTTTGCGGGATGGGGGAGAGGCCACTTCGGCAAACAGGCGTTGGCGAAGCTCGCCATCCGTCAGATCCTTCTCTAACGGCCAAGTGATTCCTAGCTCTTCTGCTCGTTGAATGATTTTAGATACGGTGTTGCGTGAGCAGGCGCAACTGCCAGCGATGTTACGCTGACTGATTCCTTGGCTGTGAAGCCGCAGGATTTCACGATACTGGGTCATAGAATGACCTCCTCACGAATGATTTACACTGTTTTAAACAGTGCATGAGATCATTCTAGCAGGAGGCGCAATCTAGTGGCTCTCTCGTCCGGAGGAGTGGCTCTAAACTGTTGGACAGGTGGCTCTCGCTTTCCGGAACAATGGCTCATTTTGCTCCGGAGTATTCATCGGTACTATATATTGAAAATTAGTATAGTCTAAGGCACTCCATGGACAATGAAAAAGAAAAAATCTTCGAAGTTCGATTACCAAAATAAAAAACGGAACTTAAAGACTATCATTCGAAGATGGGATTCGTTGTAGCTTTGTTGCCCTATCTATATTGGCTATGGTGGGTGCACAATTTAATGGGTGAGTGGTCGTTCACTTATGGATGTTACTAATTACCCTTTTTTAAGATATTAGTGAATTATCAGTTCGGATTTGTTAGATAAAAACTTGAATAAGTTAAATGAGAATATTTTTTTCTATAAACTGGAAGGATTTTTTAATCATTACATTGAATTTATAACTATATCTGATTCTAACAAAAAGAGTAAACCTACATTTGTTCAAATTTAGTAAATCAGGATCAATGTTCTGTCTGATCATTCAACGAAACGGGGGATAGACTTTGAAAAATAAGAAGAAGTTGGGACTTGTGCTGCCCGTAGTGTTACTGTTAATTGCCATTCCGGTTGTGTTGATAGGGATATATGGGGGGGCTGCACACAAAGCGTCGATAAAAAGTTCAGATTTTGCAAATATTTTTAATTTATCAGGTCCCCCTAACTTACCAAATAGTTGGCAGATTTCGTCCATAGAGAAATACGATGATGGGTTCACAGCACCTTCCGTCACAATTTTTTACAAAAACAATGTTTCCCTAACTTTATCTCGGAGTGAACTCATTTACCCGAAAATGCAAAAGGAACAAATTTCAATCGGTGATAATTCCGTAAACTTGTATACCAACAAAGAAGAACAGGTTTATGTTGTGAAGTATGGTGACTTGTTTTATGCGTTTAAATTTCAAACCCCAAATAAAAATGAGGTAGAAGATTTTATCAAAACATTGAGGTGAATGACGTGAAGATCAGAATGAACCAGGTAGCCGTATTAGTCTTATTCTCATCTCTTATGACAGGGTGCGTAAAATCAGGAAGTTCGACCGAGTCAGGTGTCGCAGCAGCAATCGGGGAAGAAAAAATTACTACAACACAAGTCGAAAAAGTCTTCAAGGAACGATATTACGATGTCATTCTCGATAATCTAATTGATAACAGACTTCTTGAGATCAAGGCGAAGGAATTAGGTATTCAACAGGTAAACGATCCGGACGAGAAGAAATTGAACGGTCTACAAGGTGAACTTCAACAGCGAAAGTTCCTATTAAAAGCAATTCTGATGAAAACTCTGGATGATAACACCTTGAAAAAATTCTACGGGGAACAAAAAGGTGAACTCGAATCATTATCCAGTATCCGTGCTCGAGTATATAAAATAGATCACCAATTAGCCTCCAAATTTATTACTTTACATCAAAATGAAAAAGACCACACCAAGTTAGAGAAGGAACTTGGCATCGCTACTTCACAAATTGAGTCTGTAGAAGTTACATTTGATGATCCGATATATCAACAATTAAGATCCTTAAAAACGGGAGAAGTAACAATGGTGATGCAGGGGCAAGAACATTTAATTGTATTAGTTGAAGATATAAAATCCGGTGAACCCTTAGTTTGGCCTAAAGATAGAGACAAAATTGCGGAGGCATATTTATTGACCCATACGGGAGAAGAACAACTCAAACTGTTAGATAAACTTCGGTCTGAATACAAAATTCAAAAACGTGATGTACAAGCTCTCACTATAAAAACTTCCTAAAAAGGGGGTGATTGTCAAAAAGAAGGGTAGTTTCAACGCATCTTCTTCTTAAGTTCTTTTATTTGTAGGAGGTTGAAATGTATGAAAAAGCTTGGTATTACTTCTTTAGTAGCAGCATTACTATTTGGGGCATCCACCTATTCAGCTGTTGCTTCTTCCGCGAATCCAGCAACTCAATCACAAATTAATGGACGAATAACTACTCAATTAGTTATTCCGTTCGCCGGACTTCCTGCTCCGACTGAACAGGAAAGAAAACAACTTCTTAGCGGTGGATGGGTTGAAACATCAGAGGGGTTTGTCAGGACTTACCCGTTATCAAACGCTACTGTGTCTGTTGATAATCAAATAGTTCAAACAGACGCTAACGGCAATTTTGTGATCAATAATGTTTCGGCTGGCAACCAGAAGGTAACAATTAAACACCCTAGATTCAATGACATGTCAGTTGATGTCCAGGTTGAGAAAGGGAAATCTGCCTATCTTACGGCCTCTAACAAAACCAACTTTTTGACTTTCATGGAGGAGCCTGATTCTACAAAACAAAAGGACAAAAAGGTCAAAAAAGACGGTACGGTTCAACCCCTATATGATCCTTCTGATCCCTATCGTGGTGGATATGCTGGTGAACAATTAATACCGGATGGTGATCATAACGACGCAAAATACGGGAACCTTTCCTATGTAACATGTAACCGATTTAATGGGTATGGCGGAGATCAGATTTACTATAACAAATGGAAGCATCCATGGGCCGCAGGTGTAAACATGACCCAAAGCGACTGTGATGTAGGCTTAGGAAGTTATAACGCCCCCTGTTTGAACAGTACCAATGGAGATTATGCTGATGATCCTAACGCACGGTACTGCAAATCATGGTCTTTGGATGTTAAAAGTTCTGCTACGTGCTCACAACTTTCTAGTCACCGCCCCCTATACCATAAACACACAGGTTGGTATAGCCCGAGTGGATATTAAAAGCCATCACCAATACGCATTTTGGACGATCGCTTGGTGACGGCCGGTCGACCCTTTACAAAAGGATCTTTTCTAATCATATCTATATCAGATTCTTTAGTAAAGCAGCTTGATAAAGAGAATGACGTTGATAATTCGTCATTCTCTTTCTTGTGCGCCACGCATGGCGATTAACTAGGTGGTGAAAGTCCACTGTGGGGGTTTGTAGTTACCAAC
>NZ_JBHSHC010000053.1:0-43653 GCF_042652925.1 Effusibacillus consociatus | reverse complement strand
ACGTTCTGTATATCTGAAGATTACCAGAACTAATGTTTGGAGGCAACACTATATTTGAACTCAGCCAAAAATAAAGGAAGGTTGCCTGACTTGCGAAATTCCGGCCGATTTCCAACTCGATTCCGGATTCCGGCCGCTCCAAAAACTCAACCATATTTTGATAAACAGCCTGATTCTCCAATCCGGCAATCACGGTTCTTTTCATGGGTTCGCCACCTGCTTTACCACTTCATCGGGAACTTTCGCAAACGCCACCAATCCCCTTTGCTCAAATGCCAACAATGCAGCCGCCTGTTCAGTCGTGACTTTGATTTTCACTGTGGCAGGCACCGAGTCCCGAACCTCTTTTTCCCTTTCATTTAAAGTTTGGCCGGAACGATTGTTCACTTCAAGAATCGAGACGGTAAAAAGCGGCTGGGCTTGAAATGTGCTTTTATCGAAAAAAAGAACATCTGCAAAATCTCCTTCTCCAAGATCCCCTCCAACACATCGGCTCAGATCAGTCTGAACAGTAAACTCTCTTTCGTTAGCCATAAACGTTACCATTCTTTTGGGTGATACATCATGTTTGGATAAGTACTCATTTGCGGCAATGTCATGTTTGGCGATGAGTCCCTTGATTTCGTTGACATTTCCAATCATCCAGGCTTCACGCTTCGGAACTTCAGCCGTCTCAAACCACTCCTCGGAAAGGACTTGCCCCTTCGGAATTGCGGTTTTGGCTTTTACGATTCGTTCGGTCGAATTTCCGACCGAGGCGAAAGCAAAAGTGAGAGCACCCGCAATCAAGGCGAATACTCCAGTCGTCCACCCCTTCTTGAAGATTCCCCTCACCTCGTTTCCGGAAGGCTAAACACAAAAATAATATACAAAATAATTGGTATAATTGCAATATTTTTTTTGTTATCCCCTCTTTCTGGCACTTTGTTTAAGCTTCCGATATACTCAAGACAGGACAAAAATATGGCTATATATTCGTATACCTTTAAAGAAAACTTGGTCTTCTCCAAGTCTTAAACCAGGATGTCTATCCGGCGTTGTCGCCACATCTTGCAACGTGGCGCTTATACTTGTAAACTTAATTTTTTGAACTTATTCCAAACAAGTATAAAAAAGGAGCGAAGCAGTTGGAACATTACACCGTCGTTGAACTTGCAACCGTTTTAGGAGTCACAGATGCAGCTCTCCGTCAGAAAATCCGAGCAAACGAAATTCCATTTGTGAAGAAAGACGGGAAGAAATCTATCACAACTCAAGATTTCGAGAACTATCTGTATGAAAATCGCTGCTGGAATTTTGAAATTCCGGAATGGAAGGTATATGAGAATTGCAAACGACCGATAAAACCTCAATTTACTAAAATACAGGGCACACTTGCCGTTCTCAAAGAATACGGTATCACCATTGAACAGCGAACTTTAAAACGATGGATTCAGACCAATCAAATCAAAGCCTACAATCTTGGAGGCACGTACTATATTCCGATAGAAATTCTTCGTAAAGATTTATCATGACATTTTCCGGAGGGATGTTTATTATGACCCCAATATATTGTACAATTGAACAACTCTCGACCTTGTTTAAAGTGGACTATTCTTCCTTGCTGGGGATGCTTCATCAAGATGCAAAGAATCATCCGGAGGTTAAAAAATTCAACCGATATGTATTATCCGAAGTTGTTGCCCTGCATAAAACTTCAGTTGAACCAATGGAGATTCAATTAGACACAACTTTCCTTACCTTATACGAAGTCCAGAATTTCTTATCGGAACATCTGGGGCCTATGGTTTATTCAACCGTCCTCCGGAAAGCGGCAAAGGGAGAAATCCCGGCTTTGAAGTTCGGAGACACATACAGAGTGCCTAAACCTATACTGATGAAATATTTACAAGAGAAAAAAATATCGTATCGTTCCCGCAGCACCGAGGGAAAACGCGGTTAATACCTGGGAACATCGCGCAGAAAGTGATAAACATCTTCCATTCGCCGCGATTCCCTAACACGGGTAGCCGCGTAGTGCTCCCACAAGATATCCATCATTCGGGTCTCATCATACAGTTCACCATTCTTTACAACCAGAGGTCTTGGATAATGACCATCCTTCGTGATGATGAGACCCAATGTGTCTTTTGAACTGGTTTGAACGTTACAGATCCAATTCAAAAGATCGGACAGCAACTCTTCATCCATACGATGTCCCAAAATTTGGCCGGAATAGAAACGAACAGACCGCCGTTCTTTTCTGCCTTTCAAAACGAGTTGAATTTCACTTGGTTTCCCGATGGACAACGTAACTTTTCCAGAGTCCTCCTCGACGGAACATCCAAACTTTCTTTCCCACTCCAAGAGGAGGTGCTTCATCCGATCCCACTCGTATTCGATAAAGGTCGTTTTTACTTGCACCTGAAAAGTTCCCTCACTTGATTGACTCATCCGGATACTCCCCTTTGTGTTAATGTGTCACACACTGTGCATGCAATAAATCTTACATCATATTTTTTTCAATTATCAACAGTCAATTTGAAAATTTTATTCTTTTTTTAACTTTCAACGATTGTGTAGAAGACCATAAAGAAAAACCTTTAAAATACTCTGTCTCCACGAGACACCCAGTATTTTAAAGGCTGCTTGAATTGAAAATTATTTCCCTGGTCCGCTTGAAATTTGTTGTCAAACGGTCGAACAGTTTTATTCAACTCTTTATTTTTGAACTGCGCTTTTTCGTTTTGACAGAGGGCTTCAGCTTTTTGGGAGTTCCTTTTTTATCCAGAAACACCCCCATCCATATGTCATCGTCATAACCCTGATCCGATTTAATGGCGCGCATCTTCCGTCCCTCTTCATTAAAGCCCAATTTTTGATAGAGGGCTAACGCAGGCTTGTTTGACCCGCGAACGCCCAGCTCAACTCGTTCAATTCCTCGCTCTGCGGCCCATGAGAATGCTTCTTTGATCAGTGCCTCTCCAATTCCCTGTCCACGGCTTGGAGAATCGATTCCCATCCAAATAGTGGCGTTATGTCCCATCCACGGAACCATGGAACGGTCACACCGAAGCCATCCGCATACATCCCCCTCGGCTGTGACTGCCACTAACGTCAGATGATTGTTGGGCATCGTGTAGTAAAATTGTTGATATAACTGCTCCAGTCCAAAGGGAAGCTTCGAACCAAGCATCACTTGTCCTTCCTTCCCTACTCTTTCCATAAGTTGATACAGCTTCGGAATATCCTGTTCTTGCCAAGTACGTAAGGATACAGTCTCACCATTACGCAAAGTGACAGTTTTCATATCCACCCTCCTAAAAAATCTCTCACGATTCTATATGCGGGAAAGTGGGCATTTGACACGAATTATTCGTTTAACACCTGCGTAATAAACATCGTAGTCTCCTTCGCCAAGTCAATCTCACGAACATTGTGCTCATCCCAATCTTTTTGAAAAAGACGAACGATTGGCCGGGCCGGAAGTCCACCGTGCTGCCCGACAACAACACCAATCTGCCCCGTACTCAGCTTTACAGAAGTACCATTTGGGTAAATTGCAATACACCTTAGAAAAGTGATGACCGTTTCCAAATCGAACCGTTTGCCTGCAAACCCCATAAGAAATTCAGTGGCTTCATGCGGAAGCATTCTTTTTCCGTCTACCCCGGGGCCCGCCACCAAATTATCAAAAAAATTGGCAATTGCCACGATCTTGGCATAACGGTGAATATCTTCTCCCTTTAACTGACGGGGATAACCGGAACCGTCTATACACTCGTGATGCTGGAGGGCCACATGCGGAATTGTAATGCTGAATTCTTTTATCTTCCTTAAGCGTTTGTATCCGCGCCAGGTATGTTGTTTCGAATCGTCTTTGTTTCCCTCCAGACCGTCATCTTCTTCTTTCTTTTGCTCATTCGGCACCTCACACTTTCCGATATCGTGCAGAAGCCCTCCTATTGCCAACTCTTGCAATTGCGCTCTTGGAAGACCAAGATGGACTCCCATTACGGTGGATAACGTACATACTTGCAGGGCATGCATAAACATTGCATTATCCTTTGTTCTTATATCAGTCAGATTCACCAATACTTTTTGATTTCGCATAATCTCATCAATCAAATTTGAAGTAGTTTCCGAAATCGTTTTTGAAGAAATATGCTTCCCCGCCTGTATGCATTGCACTGTTGTTGATAATGACGCCAACGCTTCTCTGCGGGTCTGTTCGGATACAATCTCTTCCATCACAACCTCTGCAAAACGCTCATCTTGAATATAAATAGCCGTCACACCCAATCTACGCAGTGTAGAGAGCATGCCGACCGTCAATTGAACCCCTTTATTTAGCAGTGCCAATCCATCACTTGTGTATATACTTCGAGCCAGAACCATTCCCGGTTCGACGGAATCTATCGAAACATAGCGCATGTCTTTCGGTTCTCCCCCCAAAAAACTTCTTTACTAATAGGATTCGTCGATCTTCCACTTGTGTCCTGTCAAATAGACTGAATGCGTTCATCTTATCTCAACAAGCAAGCGATCTTCTTGAAAGACGCCACCGTGTGCTCCAGTAACGCCTGCAATTCTTCGATGTGATCCTCATCAATTTTTTTAAGAAATGTGATTGTTGCCATATAACTCTGTTGAGAAGTCGAGTAGCTGTTTTCAGTCCGATAAGTGACTTCAATACTTTGTTGAATATGTACTTCCTCTGACCACCAATCCTGCAATGCATTTTCGATCGAACGGATCTTGGATTCGTCACCGTTCCAATCCGGAAAACGGTAACGAATTTGAACCCGGCACCCGGGACGGGAGAAATCCACTAGACGGAGCCTTGCCAGTTCAGAAGCAAAATCGGCCAGGGAGCTCGACAGCTCGACCTCGGCCGTACCGTACTCGTCCTCAGATAACAAAAATTGCATTCGAAATGATCGTCCCATACTGGCCAGATCAACCCGATCTTCTCGTCCCGAAATCCGAATCCGGCCTTCGCGATCTAAATCGTAGAGGCCACCTTCCAAAACAACCTTTAAATTATCAAAAATTGTGGGATCGTACATCTTCCTTTGTCATCTCCCTATTCATACCCCTTTGATTCGTACACCGTCACGCAATCGGAGTTCCGTTAGGAGCAACATCATCCGGCTTTAAAAGAATTACGTCTCCTTTTTCAGGCACTCCCCCCAGCACCAAGACCTCAGAGTCAAATCCTGCAATTCGTCTGGGCGGAAAATTGACAATAGCCACCACTTGTCTTCCCACCAGTGTTTCAGGTGAATATCGTTTGGTGATTTGAGCACTCGACCGTTTTACTCCCAAAGGTCCAAAATCAATTTCGAGCTTTATGGCAGGAACTCGAGCTTCCGGGAAATTCTCCGCCCTTATGATAGTTCCAATACGAATATCCAGTTTTATGAAATCATCAATTGCAGCCATTCCATACCCCTCACTTTTTGGAATTTTAATTTCTAAATTATACCACGAGGTTGCGTTTTCCAAAAAACTTTTCCTGATTTAATCCCAAAATTTAGATATAAGTTTTTTTATAAATAATTTAACAATAATAAAACAGACACAAAAAAACTGTTGCCAAATAATTACTGTTGTCATATAATCAAATTGCTCTCTATCGCGATAGGGATTTATTAAAAATTGTAGAGGAGTTGAAAGTATGAGGAAGAAGTTGGTTTCAAGCCTCACTGCCGGTTTCCTTGTTCTTGCGTCAATCACAGGGGTATCCGCACAGAACTCCACCAAAAAAGCAGACACAGCCTCTACTCCACAGAAAACCCAAATTATCGCAGATCAAAACAAAAACAAACTATTCGACAATCTGGAAGAAATGCTTGTTTCCGTAAAAGAAGGCGACAAGCTCCCCGTTATTGTCATGTTCGATCAAGAATTTAACGATCACGGGTACAGGGATTTGGAAAACAGGATTGGAAGTTTCACTACAAAATTCAAGTATGATGCAGCTTTCCACGGATTTGCTGCGGAATTAACAAAAGGTCAAATCAACGCACTGCAAAAAATGCCGTTTGTCAAACAGGTCGAATACGATATGCCCTTAGAAATCACCATGAATACTGCGAACACTTGGTTCGGCTCCGAAAAGGCGCGGACTGACTTCGGTGTAGACGGAGACCGTGACGGCAATCCGACTTCCTACAGCAAAAATGATGTTGTGGTGGCCATTATTGACACCGGAATTGATGGCTCGCATGTGGACCTTGACGGCGGAAAAATTATCGGATGGAAAGACTTTGTAAACAGTCGGACAACTCCCTATGATGATAACGGGCACGGAACACACGTCGGCGGAATTGTTGCAGGTACCGGCGAAGGCAACACAGCTTACACAGGGGTGGCTCCAGGCGCGGCGCTTGTCGGCATCAAAGTTCTTAACAAACAAGGAAGCGGAAGCATGAGTACAGTTGATGCCGGTATTAACTGGGCTATTCAAAACAAAGACACTTACGGTATCAAAGTAATTAACCTCTCCCTTGGGACTAGCGGAAGTTCGGATGGAACAGATTCCACTTCCACGGCAGTCAATAACGCCTACGCTAACGGCATCCTGCCGGTAGTAGCAGCCGGAAACTCCGGTCCGGCCCGTTATACCATCGGATCACCCGGGGCTGCGAAAGACGCTTTAACGGTTGGCGCTTTCGCAGACGTTGGTGAAATGGGCTTTAACGTGACCGATTTCTCAAGCCGCGGTCCAACACAAGACAATCGGATCAAACCCGATATAATGGCTCCCGGGTATAACATTACCGCTCCCAAGACGAACTCGACCAATCAGTACATTACGTACAGCGGCACTTCAATGGCAACTCCGTTCACCGCTGGCGTGGCCGCATTGATGCTGGATGCGGACTATACTTTGAGCCCCGCAGGCTTAAAAACCAAAATTACCGGGACCGCACAAGACTGGGGACCTGCAGGCCAGGACATCGACTACGGATACGGCCGTCTGCAGGCCTATGAGGCGATTAAATCCGCCGGCAGTTACACCGGTACAGGTCCTGACGTCCCGTCCCATACCTTCACAAGCGGTGCGTTGGCTTCCAGCGGAGCTTCAAAAACCTATTCTCTAAACGTAACTTCCACTGCCTATCCGGTTGCAACTACCCTAATCATCAAAAATTGGACCAGCGGCTTTTTTGGCGGCTCGCCCGATTTCGACCTCTACGTATACAATCCAAGCGGCACACTGGTTGGCCAAGCGGAAGGCACGAATCGACAAGAGCTTGTCACCTTTAAACCAACCGTTACCGGTACCTACACCATCAAAGTGTATTCGTACAGCGGTTCGGGTGATTATTTGCTCGATATGAGTTCCAAGTAAACCAAGCCGGGCAGCAAATAGGCACGCCTGATTAAAGGCGTGCCTGCTCTCGTTACAATAATTTTCCGGTGGTCATTAGTGAGTGAATCCATCAGGAGGAACCGCCGCGTCTGGCAGCCCGGCCCCTTTTTCCACGAGTTTCACCCGCAGTTTATCAACCATATAAGTCCCAAGCATCTGATAAATCTCTTCGCGGGTCATGTCAGTAATCAAAGCCAGCATCTCTTCCCGTGTCAGTTCGGATAAAATGCCCGACACGATAATCAACACGTCTTCTTCGTCACCGGTGAGTTGATTTTTATAGAGCTCGTACAACTGATCAATAAAATTCATTTGAGACACCTCGTCTCTTTCAGGATACCATATACAGAATTCGACCGCTACTTAATGCTTATTCATCTTCTGCCCGATAAAGGCTTCCAACCGATAAATCGGAAGCCCAAGCTTTGCAAATTTTTCTTCATATTCGGTCATCACGTTGTTTTCACAATCACTATTATGCAGGTCGAATGTTATATTCCGGAGTCGCCAGCCGGCTTCAGCAAAAGAGTCTAAGGAGAACTCAAATAACTTCCGATTATCCGTCTTGAAATGAATTTCCCCATCCGGTTTCAATATCTGGCGATACTTCACAAGAAACGGATTGGACGTAAGCCTCCGATCTGCATGCTTCTTCTTTGGCCATGGATCACTAAAGTTCAAATAGACCCGGTCTACCTCTTCTTCTCCAAATATCTCGAGTATATTCGTCACGTCAAAGCATATGAGGGCCAAATTCGTTACATTCAGATTCCTTTTCTTTTCATAAGCCCGCAAAATCACTTCCGGATACTTCTCGATGCCGATATAATTGATCTCCGGATTGAGGGAGGCCAGCGTTGAAATAAATTGTCCTCTTCCGATGCCCAACTCTACATGCAAGGGGGCCGTTCTGCCAAAAAACTCATCGGCCCATTTTCCCCGATATCGTTCAGGGTCTTGTACAAATTCATTTTGCAATTCGTTAAAACATTCCCGTTTTCTCTGCTTCTCCCGAATCCGCATCCACACTCACCCGCCGATACAACATCTTTCCCACTATTATATAGAAAACTTCGGTTTCGCCAAGTGATGAAAGCGGGTGCATTTATTCTTTCCAGCAGGGAAAAAGAAAAAACCTTCGATTCTGGAGAGCGCTGCGATCTCAAGCGGCCTCGTTGTTCGAAGGGTTTACGCATATTTTTCAACTTGTCCTGCCCTTAATTTCTTTATAACTTCAATGAATGGTTCCACCAGTTCCGGATCAAACTGGGTCCCCGCACAACGCCGGAGTTCATCGATCGCCTCCGGAATGGTTTTTGTCTTTTGGTAAGGACGATTCGTTGTCATTGCATCGAAACTGTCTACAATCGTGAGAATCCGGGCAGACAATGGAATATTGGCTCCGGTTAGTCCGTCCGGATATCCTTTTCCATCATACCGTTCATGATGATGTCGAATAATCGGAAGACAGGGAGCCAGTGCCCGAATCGGTCGGACAATCTCCTCTCCCCAAATTACATGCATCTTCATGATTTCCCATTCTTCCTCAGTCAAACGGGATTTTTTATTCAGTATATCGGTTGGAACTTCCACTTTCCCGATATCGTGAAGCAGCGCCCCGTAACGGATGATTTTAATCTCTTCCTCCGAAAGTCCAATCTTTCGGGCAAGAGCTTCCGCGTATTCCATGTCCCTTTCCGTATGCCCGTATGTATAACGGTCTTTTGAATTGATAATGGTGAGGAAGGTTTTAATTGTTTGGATCAATTCGGTTTCCTCAGAGCCAAATTGAAAATGGGAATTTAACTCGTCAACGACAGAGGAATACAATTGCACCTTATTGCGGCTTGTATATTTCACTTTGTAGAGGGCCTCATCCGCCAAAATGATTAAATTTTCTTTCGAGCTCGCCATATCGGGATAAGAGGACACACCAATCGAAACCGTGATTCGTTGTTTCGGCATATGTTCGATACCATCAAAATTGTGTTCAGAGACACCTAGCCGAATGGATTCAGCGACAGCAAGTGCCTCGTCCCCTCCTTGACCGGGAAGAATCACCGCAAACTCTTCCCCGCCATACCGGCAGAAAATCCCTTGGTCAGGAATGTGCTTACTGATGACTTCGGATACCTCTTGCAAGAGCTTGTCCCCCTGGGGATGGCCGTACATATCGTTGTAGATCTTGAAGTAATCGAGATCCAATAAAAGCAAAGACACGGTGTCCCCATCCATGATCACTTCAGTCAGCTTTTCCTGAAAGTAACGGTGGTTATAAAGCCCTGTCAGTTCATCCTTTATCGATAAAGATCGAAAATGATCATACATTTCGTAATAATGGCGGTAGGTGACTCCCAGAAACCACAATATGATGCTAAGCAGGATGACTCCGCCCATTCCTTCTGCTTCAACAACAATTGTCATTAAGAGACCGAATGTCATCATCGTGCAGTAAATAAGAACTGATTGCTTTTCAAGTAATTTCCGCAGAGTTTCCTGAATGGGTGCTCCACTGCGAATCGTCATGTAAAAACTGATAAGGAATACGTTAGTGAAAAAATATACAAAGGCGAAAGACAGATAAGTATTGGATTCCTGCAGATCGAAAAAACCAATCCTGCCGCCCGCCATTTGAAAGGCGCATAAAGCGGCAAAAGCCGATAGCCCAAACTGCACACTGTTGAATAAAATGAGATTCCAGCTCTTTGGACGGTTGATGATGATGATGGTTGCCATCAGCAGCACGATAAGAAAGATAGGTTCAATCCCGTACAAAATTCCCGCTGTAAATAACAAAGGAGTAACAATAGATAAACGTTCACCAGAAGGAAGTCTTATTTGCCTCAATTCAAACAGGGTAGCGATTCCTGTTAACGTCACAATCGCTACCCATTCTTTATTGGTAATTTCTCGAAAATTGGCATAAAAGAGGATCCCAAAAATGGTATAACATAGAACCTCGTACAAACAAAGAACATGCTTTCTGTTAAGTCCCATTGACGACACTCCCCTGAATGGGAGATCTCCTCTTGACCATAACCTTTTGAATAAAGATAAATACCCCTACACTAAACAGGATGTCTCCTAAGCTCACCAATACCTCATGCGGATAAGGAGCATGAAGGTAAAAAATGTCCCCCAACAAATTCAGGTGAGTATCACTGGACATCGCAATATGTTTCCCCGACTCGCCCGCTGATAGACTAGATAGTTTCTCCGGAGCAAACTGCCCAACCACTGAAGCATCCACAGGCATTCGTCCACCATTCGCCGTCATGACAAGGAGATTCAAAAAAAGTCCGGTTTGGATCCACCGAAAGCCCAGTTGATTGCGATTCAGATAACTAAAAAGCAGTAACAAGCCGTAACTTAAGGGAACCGCAAAATTTAAAAAGGAAGGATTGAATATTATAATAGCATATTGAAGAAGAAATGCCAAAACAATCAGCCAGAGAGAACCGAGTTCCACATTCAGCAGGTCGCGAAACTTTCCGCCACGAATCTTTGCGACTAAAATCCCTAAAACAAAACCGTCAATTATCACGTATACACACCCTATTTCATGGAAAGAGCCGGGCAGCCCCGGCTCCCATAAAGATTAGAAACGGATTGAATAACTGAGAGCATAACCGGAAACGGCAGCCATTGCAAACATTGTCGCAAGAATAGCAAAACCAACTGCTTTCTTCATTCGCTTTCCCCCCCTTACTGAACGGATATAGAACTTACTGTAAATTCGAGATCAGTTTGATTAACTAGAATTTACGATCAAACGATCGCTCGATAATCCTATAATACTAGCAAACCAGCAAAAATGTTGTCGAAATTTGTAAGATACTAAAACTTTTTTACCATTTTTAAGAGATAAATTTTGATACATGATTCAATAAAACAACGGAACCTCCCTTACCCAAGAGAGGCTCCAATACTTTCCTTTATTGAACTTGAGCTGCCAGTTGTTCCATCTCATCCAGCAATTTCTTAAACACTTCTAACGCATCCCGTACAGGTTTTGGGGAAGTGATATCAACTCCTGCACCCTGCAAAAGGTTGATCGAGTAATCAGAACTTCCACCCTTTAAGAAATTAATGTATCGCTCGACGGCAGGGGTGCCCTCGGTTAGAATCTGTTGGGACAGTGCAGTCGCTGCAGAGAATCCCGTTGCATACTTGTACACATAGAACGCATTGTAGAAGTGAGGAATTCTGGCCCACTCCATATCAATTTCCTCATCCACCACCATATCCGGCCCATAATATTTCAAGTTCAGTTCTCGATAGATCTGACACAACAATTCCGGTGTGAGTGGTTCACCCGCTTCCACTTTCTCGTGGGTAATCTTTTCGAATTCTGCAAACATGGTTTGACGGAATACAGTTCCTCTGAATGCTTCCAACTGATGATTAATCAGATACATCCTTTCGCGGGGATCGGTGGTGGTCTCCAATAAGTGATGCAGTACCAGTGCTTCGTTACACGTCGATGCCACTTCCGCCACAAAAATCGTATAGTCTGCATACGTGAAAGGCTGGGTAGTGTTCGTGTAATAGGAATGGATGGCATGGCCCATTTCATGAGCAAGGGTAAACATGTTGTTCATATTGTCCTGCCAATTCATGAGAACAAAAGGATGTGTACCGTAAGCGCCCCAGGAATATGCCCCGCTGGTCTTGCCTTCATTCTCAAACACGTCGATCCATCGGGAATTAAAGCCCTCCTGCAGGATCTTCCCGTATTCCTCCCCCAAAGGTGCCAACCCCTTGGCAATCATTTGCTTCGCTTCCTCAAAGGTAATTTTGAATTCCACATCCTTTACGATAGGAGCGAAGAGATCGTACATATGCAGCTCCTCCACACCCAACAACTTCTTGCGGAGCCTTACATAGCGATACATTTCAGGCAAAAACTCATGTACGGCTTGAATCAGGTTGTCATAGACTTCAACCGGAATATTCTCGCCATCCATCGCAGCATGCCGAGCCGATTCGTATTTTCGAACCCTTGCATAGAACACATCTTTCTTAATACTTGCATGCAATATAGCGGCCAGCGTGTTCTTTTGCTTGCGGTACGTTTCGTAGAGCGCTTCGAACGCATCTTTTCTTACCCGACGGTCTTTGCTCTCCAGGAGCTGGATATATCGGCCCTTTGTCAGTTCAATCTCATAGCCGTTTTCATCTTTGATAGTTGGAAATTTGATGTCAGCATTGTTCAGCATTCCGAAGATTGTCCCCGGACCTTGGGCTAACTCCCCCGCTTGAGCCAGGAGCAGTTCTTCAACAGGTGACAGAATATGTTCTTTGGAACGCAGTATTTCGTGAATCACAAAGTGATAAAGTTCTAAACCCGTTTCTTCAGACATGAACCTCTTAAGGGTTTCTTCCGGAATGGATAAAATCTCCGGCGTGATAAAAGCGGTTGCACTGGACGCTTGTACACTAAGTGTAGCCGCACGGTCTGTAAGGGCTTGGTAAACCGTGTTTGTATTGTCCTCATCGCGGCGCATGCGGGCATAGGCATAAAGTCGGCCCATTTTCTCAGCCAGTTGGTCCTGGACCTTGAGACAATCAAGCAGATTCTGCGCCGATTCGGCCAATTTCCCTTCAAATCCCTGGATCTTTACGATGTGACTCTTGATCTCCTGATAATCCTGCTCCCACTTTTCGGTTGAAGCATAGATATCTTCCAACTTCCATTTCATTTCGTCCGGAATTTCATTTCTTTTGGGAAGCCGGTTTGTGGCAACGGTCATATGTATCATCCTCCTATTCGATCCATACAGCTGCATATGCAGTTTTTCCCATTATAACATACAGAAAACTTGGCATTCGCCAAGACTGTGACTTAGGTGAATGCTATCATCTATTTCACCCATATTAAAACAATTATATTCTTTGACAGAACGAAAGATGTTTACAGAAAGAATGAGAATCATGAAAAAAGAGCTATCATAAGATTAATGGTCTTAAATCACTTATTTGTGTGTATTTGAAGTGAAAAGCGGGTCTTTTTTCACAAAAAACACACGTGCAAATATTTTCAAATCCAAGTAGTATCATAACAACAATTGAATCTAGCCTAATTCTGGCAGCAGCCAGGAGCGGAGGAACCAATCACGTGGGGTTAATCCTGAATGATCAGGAGGGATGAGATGAACTTCTCTGCCATCCTACCCGTCAGCTAACTTCGTAAGCTAAAGCAGGGAAGGTCCATTGGCCTATCCAATTCGTTTGCGATGGTCTTTTTTATTTTTTATCGCACTTTAACTGGTTAGGTAACGGTCTTGGTTGACTACGTACTGGAGAAACGGGAGTGGTTTCTTGGGTATGCGGTGGACCGATACAGACTTTTTCTGTGGAGCTTCGGTTCTTAAGGAAAAGTAGGTGTCGGTTCTTTTTATTTCGCTGATGTGACGGATTTATGAAAATCTGTAGGTTTATGTGTATTAAAGAATTTGGAGCAGTCCGTTTAGGGTATTCTAACTACGTAATTAAGCGGAAGCTCTTGGGAGGCAAAAGATTAATGGAGAGCCAAAGACTCAGAAGAATCCTGATTGGACGACCCTTGAAGTCCACCGAGATCGAATCAGAAAAAATGCCGGTGTGGAAGGCGTTGCCGATTTTATCGTCAGACGCTCTTTCATCTGTTGCGTACGGAACGGAACAGATTCTGCTTGAATTGGCTACCGTCGGAGCCGTGGCGTTCTCTTTTTCGTTACCCATTGCAACGGCGATTATTTTACTTATCGGAGTCTTGGTTGTCAGCTACCGTCAAGTAATTGACGCGTATCCGCAAGGAGGCGGCGCTTACATGGTAGCCAAGACAAACTTGGGACCTATGTGGGGACGTCTGGCGGGTGTCTCTCTGTTAATTGATTATGTATTAACAGTGGCTGTTTCCATAGCAGCCGGAGTTCAAGCAATCACGTCCGCATTTCCAGTAACAATACCGTATGTAATACCGATAGCTGTAGCTCTTGTCTGGATCATGGTTTGGATGAATCTCCGAGGCACATCTGAAGCGGGAACAGTTTTCGCTTTGCCAACCTATTTGTTTATCTTTTGTATGCTTTCTCTAGTGGGAAAAGGTGCTTTCGACTTGCTGACGGGTTCGGGGCATTCCGTGCAACAGATTGCTCCTCCGACCACAATCCCTTCCGGGTTGACGTTGTTTGTCCTGCTGAAAGCTTTTTCTTCCGGTTGTTCGGCGGTTACGGGTATAGAGGCAATTTCCAACGCTGTACCGCACTTTCGAACCCCTTCGCAGCGCAACGCGAAACTTACAATGCTTACATTAGGGATGTTATTGGCGGTAATCTTTGGCGGGGTAACCATCTTTTCATTAGCTTACGGTGTCCACCCGGATCCGAAAGGGCACACTTCTGTGCTGTCGATGGTTGCGGAGAACGCATTTGGACGAGGCGGAATGTATTTCGCTATTCAAATCGCCACAATGTTGATTTTGGTATTAGCAGCTAACACCAGTTTTAGCGGCTTTCCGATTCTTGCTTCGATTATGGCGCAGGACAAAAACTTCCCGCGAATGTTTGCCCATCGAGGGGACCGTTTAGCCTACAATTATGGGATTATTACGTTAGGTGTGTTATCCAGTCTCCTGTTGATCCTGTTCAACGGAAAAACGGATCTTCTGATCCCGCTCTACGCAATTGGGGTATTTTTATCGTTTACCATGGCACAGAGCGGACTCATTCTAAAATGGGTGCGAGAACGGAATAAAGGATGGCAGCGCCGGGTG
The DNA here is from genome assembly GCF_042652925.1 of Effusibacillus consociatus. Classification (NCBI taxonomy): domain Bacteria; kingdom Bacillati; phylum Bacillota; class Bacilli; order Caryophanales; family Alicyclobacillaceae; genus Effusibacillus; species Effusibacillus consociatus. Next base: position 28,537 of record NZ_JBHSHC010000053.1, on the reverse strand, counting down.
TTCATAAATGGAGTTGGAGCTGTTGTTACGTTTGTTGTGCTAATGATTTTCAGCGTCACCAAATTTTCGGAAGGCGCATGGATCGTGATCGTCTTGACACCTATTTTGCTATGGGTAATTACCAAAATCCACCGTCATTACGAAGCAGTGGGAACTCAATTGCGGATTGATTTAAAGGATCCCCTTCCTCAAAAAGAATCCGTCATAATTGTACCTGTTGCAGGAATCCATCGAGTCGTCGCATCGACCATTGCTTATGCCAAGACACTCTCTCCGAGAGTAGTTGCTTTTTACGTGGCGTTTTCTGAGGAAGAGGCAGATCAAATGAAGGAAAAATGGGAGCAATGGAACTCTGGGGTTCGGCTTGTAACCTTCGTATCCAGATATCGAACCATCGTCGAACCTCTTGTCGAATTTGTGGAGCGGGTCGATTGCCGTGTAGATCCAAACGATACGGTTATGGTGTTGTTGCCGCAGTTTGTCCCCAAGAAGTTCTGGCATCGTGTGCTTCACAACCAGTCTGCGTTCCGAATTCGGTCTAAGCTTTTGGGGCGGAAGAATGTCGTTGTTGCAACCTTGCCTTACCATTTGCATGAGTAAAGCATAACAAAGAAGTGGTTGCAGAATAAACTGCAACCACTTCTTTGTTATTCGTTAAGAACCGCTTTTCGGTTACGCGTCTGCAGGTATTGGATAACCAGTTCAACACCGATTATTCCCAGACCAACAATATCAGTCAGTGTGCCTGGCATAATTAACAGTAACCCGGCAATCGTTAAAATGATTCGTTCCCAACCGGGCATGCGACGGAACCAGAAGCCGATCAACCCCGCGCTGACAGCGATCATTCCAATGAAAGATTTGGCTACAACCCACGTACCTTCTACCCACGTTGTATCTACAAGCAGCAGGGCCGGTGACAAGACAAACATATACGGAATGATAAACGCCGATATTGACAGCCGTGTCGACTCGACACCCGTGCGGATCGGTTTACTCTTGGCAATTCCCGAAGCGGCAAATGCAGCTAAAGCTACGGGCGGTGTAATGTCTGCCACAATACCGAAATAGAAAGTAAACATGTGGGCCGACAATGCAGGATAGCCCAATGCGATAATCGCAGGCGCTGCAATTGTAGACGTGATAATGTAGTTAGCGGTGGTAGGCACACCCATGCCCAGGATCAAAGAAGCAATCATCGTGAGGATCAGCGTTGGCAGAATGACTCCACCTGACAGCTCAAGCAATCCATTGGCAAATTTCAAACCTACTCCCGTAAGGGTAACCACTCCTACAATGATCCCAGCAGCCGCAGTAGCCGCAACTACCCCGAGAGCTGCCTTTGCCCCATTTTCAAATGCGATCAGAATATCCTTAAGGGACATGCGAGTTTCTTTACGGAAAGCCCCAACCACAATAGCTGCCACTATTCCATACAGTGCCGACCGAATCGGTGTGACACCAATACTTGAGAGCACAATGATTACCACAATTGGCAACAGTAAATATATTTTTTTAAATACTTCTTTGCGGTTCGGCATTTCTTCTTCAGTCAATCCACGAAGTCCGGTGCGTCTAGCCTCAAAATGAACCATCATCCAAATCCCAGCAAAGAACAGAATCGCGGGTATTGCTGCAGCCATTGCAATATCCCAGTAATTCATACCGATAAATTCCGCCATTAAAAAGGCAGCGGCTCCCATAATCGGAGGCATGATTTGTCCACCGGTTGAAGAAGAGGCTTCCACACCCGCCGCAAATTCCGAACGGTAGCCCAGTCTTTTCATTAAAGGAATGGTAAATGCTCCGGATTGGACTACATTGGCAACGGAGCTTCCACTAATGGTACCTTGTAAGGCACTCGAGAATACAGTTACTTTAGCCGGACCGCCAATCCTCCTCCCCGCGATCGCCAGGGCCAGATCATTAAAATAGTCACCTACGCCCGTTTTTTCAAGGAAGGCTCCAAATAGAATAAACAGGAAGATAAAGGAGGATGAAACCCCAATCGGAACACCGAGTATTCCTTCTGTACCAAAGTACATGTGCCCGATTAGTCTTTCTATACTTACTCCACGATGCTGCAAAAATCCAGGCAGTTCTCTTCCGTATAATGCATACAGCAAAAAAAGTACTGCAATTACAACTATCGGCCAGCCTACAACTCGTCTGGCCGCTTCTAAAACAAGCAGGATCGCTAAACCTCCAACCAGTAAGTCAGTATCGGTGAATGCACCTATCCTTGTGACCAACCCATCATATTCGATCAACCAGTAGAGACCCACACCAACACCTAATATTGCAAGAATCCAGTCCCAAATCGGAATTCGGTGCCAATTCCCTTTTCGTAATACAGGGAACAATAGATAGATCAAACCTAGCCCGAAAGCCAAGTGAATGGACCGAAGAATTTGTTCAGGCGGCGGTATAAAAATGGATACATACAGTTGGTACACAGTAAATCCGATGGCAAATAACGTTACAAACCAACGTACGAAACCGGCAAGTTCTCTAAAAGACGATTCTTTATCATATTGAGCAATCACTTTTTGAATTTCTGCTTCGTTTATCTGTTGGGATTGATTATGATCTCCCACTTGGATAACCTCCTTTCAACCCTCTGCCAGGCCGTTTCTTTTGCCGCTTGAAATCGCAGCCATGACCCGGGCGGACTAAGATCCGCTAACGAGATTTCCCTATTATTCACTTTGAGAATGTGCGTACCGACCATTTGAGCGATTCTTTGATCAAAAAACGGAAACCTGCGATTCATGTTTCCAATAATAAACTTGCCATTCTCTTCGGTAAAAGTTTGGCCCGGTTCCAAATCAGAAGAAACACCAACTCCATACGATTCAAAAACAACCTCATCCAAAACAATATTCATATTATCATCTATAGAATATTTTTCTATTATGGGCGTCCGATGAATCGAGTGAGTATATTGAACAGAAAATTTGCTATCCGAATCCATCGGGATGGAAAGCAAAACTTGATTACTGATCCCTTGTCTCAATGTCAACACGGTAAAAAAAGGTGTATTAAGTAAAGCAACAACTATGATCAAAATGATGCCCGCCAGAACTATTAGAAAGCCTCGTCTCTTTACTACCATATGTCCACTTTTACCCGAAAAATTACCGGGGAACAGAGCCCCCGGTCCTTCTTACTTCTTTACTCCCTTTTCGTTAAAGTACTTGGCAGCTCCGGGATGGAGTTCCAGACTTACCCCTTCAAGGGCCTTTTCAAGTTTAATTTCTTTACCTTTTGCGTGAACATTGCCTAAGGTGTCAAGATTTTCAAAGATTGCCTTGGTTACGTCATACACAACTTTTTCGCCAAGCTCACCACGAGCAACCAGCATCGATTTGACTGCAACAGTCTTAACTTCTTCGTTTTGACCGGTATAAGTCTTTGCCGGGATTGTAACGCTTGAGTAGTATGGGTATTTTTCAATCAACTTCTTGGCTTGATCAGCATCTACATTTAGAACGCGTACACCCTTCGTTGCACCCAATTCCGATACTGCAGAAGTGGGAATACCCGCTGTTTGAAAGGCCGCATCAAGGGTTCCGTCTTTTAGACCACTGGTCGACTCGGCGAAAGAAAGGCGCTGTACTTTCAGATCGTCAAATTTTAATCCATAAACTTCAAGAATTTGTTGTGCGTTGGCTTCCGTACCGCTCCCCGCAGATCCTACAGATACCTTCTTGCCTTTCAAGTCAGCTACAGTTTTGATAGGACTGTTTGCAGGAACAACGATCTGAACCGTTTCATTATACAAAGAAGCAATTACTTTCAGGTTCTTGATGGCTCCCTTGTCTTTAAACATCTGCGTACCTTTTGAGGCATAATCTGCAATATCCCCTTGGGTAAATGCAAAATCCACCGAACCATCTTTGATCAGACGCATATTCTCAACAGAAGCATTCGTTGTTTGAGCGTTTGTCGGAATGCCGACTTTATTCGAAATAATTTGAGCCATTGAGCCACCCAGCGGAGAATAGGTTCCAGACGTCCCTCCGGTAGCAATAACCATTTGTGCTGGCTTGTCGCCCTGCTTCGGCGCACCGCCACCCTGCTTGCCTTCATCCTTACCGGCAGAACCGCAGCCAGTGAGAACCATCGCTAATGTCATAGTTGCTGCTAAGCCTGTAAACCACTTTTTCTTTTTCACGCAATGAACCCCCTTAATCGTATGTAGGTACCTTTTTAATGATACTATTGGTTGTTCGGGTTAAGCAAACCAGTATGGAAATTAAAAATTTTTTGACGATCTTCAATTTTTTGGAACATAGCGCTGCAGGTGGAATTTAAGTTGAAATCCCGGGTCTCGTATGTTCAAATTACAATAGTAGCTTTGTACTCACTAACTTGAAAAAAGGAGTTCCCCATGAATTACGATCCAAATGTAATCCCCTATGAAATGATCGGTGGCGAAAAGACCATTCGAAAATTGGTAAAAGCCTTCTACGCACGAGTTCGCATTCATCCGGATCTTGCTCCGATTTTCCCGGGGGATTGGGACGAAACCGAACGAAAGCAATATATGTTTCTTACTCAATTTCTTGGAGGTCCGCCATTGTACAGCCAGGAATTCGGGCACCCAATGCTCCGCGCCCGACATCTTCCGTTCCCGGTAACTCCTAAACGCGCGGAAGCATGGCTGTCGTGCATGCAGCAAGCCATGAATGACATTAAACTCGAAGGCGACATACGCCAGTATATTTGGGAACGATTGGTACAGACGGCTCACCACATGATCAATTCGAATGACGAATAATGCCGGTAATGTCATAGAAAAAGGTATCTGGTCCGCACACCCAGATACCTTTATTCTTATCTCAATTGTTCCAAACGTTCTTTTACCCGTTCCAGTTTCTGAACGTTGACCTGCATTGACAATGCGGCAATGATTCCATGGGTATACTCGTTGATCTGGGTTTGAGCATGACCCTTCACTTGCTCTACCAACCCGGTAAATGCCTCTGCATACGTTCTCGTTAGGATCCGCGTTCCTTCCGCAAGATAAGAATCCACCGGTTCTTGCAACTGTTTTGCCAACTCTTCGCGCAGCTTCGATTTGATGTCCCGTTCAAAGAAATCCTTTGCGTTTTTATACAGCGACAGGACACCTGTCAAACGTTCCGCTCCTGCTAACGGCAGATCCTCCGGAAAATCGGGCGTTGGGAACGAAGTGGACTGATAGGATTCCAGCTTACAGCCTGGCAAATGATCCTTGACTGAGTCAGTCAATCTTTCACAGATCCGCCCGGCACTGCGGTTCACCAACTTCTCCACTCGTACCGCTGTAGCACGCATTTCCTGTCCCAAATCAAATGCAAGGAAACGAAGCAGGTCCTGCAGACAGTTCATAAGAACCTTCTTTATGTCCCGAACATCATCCCGCAGAACCGACGAACTGAAGGATTCATTGTAAGCATCCGAATAACGGAGAAACACCCTTTTCTTTACATAATAAATCAATTCGTCAACTTCTTTTTCAATGCCCTTCAATTCCGAATCGGTTTCCGCTTTCTCAATCTGAAGCAGTGCCTGTTCGAGAGAATTTTGCAAAGAAGCGCGTTTCTGGCTCCGTACCGATTCCCCTTCTTTAGCCGTTTCGATAAATTCCTGGAGATTCAACGCAGCTCGTCCTATCTCCGCCATCGCCGATTGAACGGCCACTTGTGTCAGTTCCTCAATGGTAAAAGAGATAAATTCCTGCTCAAATGCTTGAATTCCGGATTGCTCTACAACATCCACCGGCGAAGGAAGCGAATCCTCTTCCAATGTTCCTGTTAATTTCCGGTACACTCGCTCGGCGTTGGCAGGCAGGATTCCTTTTCCGGCAAGACGGGCCAGTAATGCCATCTGGCTCGAAACCGGATAGATTCGCGGCATCGAGATTCCGCACGAAATCAGATTCTTACGGACGTGAGAGACTACACCCGCAAGTTCTTCTTCATCGGCTGCCAGATCGGCCGCATTTACCAGAAAGAACATCTTGTCCATCTCAAACGCATCTTTTACCCTGCCGAGTTGAATCAGGAACTCCCGGTCGGCGTTGGAGAAAGCATGGTTGTAATAGGTGACAAACAGTACCGCATCCGCATTTTTAATATAGTCAAACGCCACTTTCGTATGACGGGCGTTGATCGAATCGGCACCCGGAGTATCGATCAGCATGATCCCTTGTCTTGTTAACGGACAATCGTAATACAGCTCAATCCATTCCACAAAACAAGCCTTCTCTTCCCGTGCAACATAGTCACGGAAAGTGTCGAGATCCACCCTTACTTCCTCACCAAAGGAGGCGTGAATGTCTGGGAATCCTTTCTCCACCGCTTTCAGGAATGAAAAATGGGGTTTTGCATTAGGCGGAATTTCTTCCGGATCCAACTTGGAAATCAGTTGGAGCGCCTCAGCAAAAAACTCGTCAAGTTCTCCGTCCTCCGGCACCGCTTGGGTCTCCATCCGAACTCCGAAAACGGCTAATGACCCCTTGATATCGGTCATAATATCTGCTCTCGACTTAATTTTGACCCGAACCGTGCCATGGGTCCACTCGGCGGCAGGCGGCAGTATTTTGTTGATCGTCGCAGTTGTCGGATTGGGTGAAACCGGCAGCACCAGATCCCCCATCATCGCATTGGCAAACGATGATTTGCCTGCGGAGAATGCACCGAATAAAGCAACGGTGAACAGATTCTGTTCCAGGCGCTTGGCCCGTTCCACCATGTGAGAGGCAATCGACTGAAGCCCCGGAATGTTTGCTGTCAAATCGGCAGCTTCCCGCAGTTTCCCTGCCGCCTTTCCAAGTTCCGTTTTAAAATTCTGTTGCCCGGAATCGGCCGTTTGGCCCGGTAGAGTAAACCCCGTATTCACGGGGGTGTCGGCCCCAGTTTCAACTTTATTTGAAGTGTTTGATAAGAGATCTGTCTGTGTCACATCCGTTTTATCCCAGTCTGCTTTAATCTCTTCGATCGATTGTTCCACCACATACAGTCTGGCAAGTTCACCCGAAGCTTCCTGTTCTTGTTCAAGCGGTTGAGTTAATTCGTTTCGGTATGCGTTTTCCTGCAGATCCAGCTCTTCCAAACCTTCCGCGGCACTCAGGTACCGTTTTTCCTTTTCCAGCCGGTGTTTCAACTCAAGGATGGAATCGGTAAGAACTGTTTTCGCCACATCCACGGCCCTTTCTATAAATTCCGCTGCCGTCCGGCGGTATAAGCTTTTCACCTCGGATGCAATATCTTTTGCATACTGATACATATACTCGCGGGAAGCCAACGCCCCGTCTTTGACCCATCCCGCCAGCATTTGGGGCGTAATCTCGATTTTCAGGTTATAAACTGCATTCGCATATTCTTCATCATGAATTCCATGCTGTTCAGGAATCTTTACGAGCAAATCTTTGAAATGCCAATCCAGGTTGGCCGTCACTTTTGCCGCAAAATCAGCATGCAGTTCTGTAAGCCGTCTTTCCCTCTCTTGTTCGGTCTTATTGCCTGCAAACAACAGCCCCACCCGAAATCCGGGCCGTCTGCTTTCCAAGTAGGTGCCGCACAATTCTGTAGTCTGAAATGGTGTCAAGGTCGCATTCTCGATCAGTGATTGAAGCCCGCCCTGCATTTCTTCCTGTAACCGCCCGGGCAGCGATTCAAGCTGTTCGATCTCGTTTTGCAGCTTCAAAACACGTTCCCGACAATGCTCTGCACTGAACTTTACATCCGGTTCCGAATCAGCGACCGCTTCCTTCAGGATTTCGAAATACTCGCTTCGCTCCAACGCTTTTTTGGATGATTGGATTTGGACATGCTCCTCGATCAGATGCAGGGCTGATTGTACAATACTCCGGTGCAGCAAAGATTCCCTATGAACCATCAGTCCTTGTAGAGCTTCTTGCAGCGCCTCAAACTGATTTAGCGGATGTTCACTTTCTTTTAACGAGGTATAAAAAATCGCATCCGGCTCTATGCCCCAAGCGGCAAATGATTCCCTGACACTCCGCGAGTACCCGGAAAACGGAAGCTCAAACTCGTTGTGCTTGTCAATTTGGTTCACAACCAACCAGACCGCTTTTCCACGATCCTTTAACGTCTTGGTAAAACCGAAGTTTACCTCGGATTGCACATGATTATAGTCCATCACATACAAAACGATATCGGCCAAATGCAGTGCGCTTTCCGTTGCTACTCGGTGAGCGTCATCGGTGGAATCGATGCCGGGAGTATCCATAACCTGTACACGCTCAGGCAGAAAACCGGTCGGATGCTGAATCCGGATTGTCTCAATCTCTTCCCCGTTTACAGCATATTCCCGCAGCGTATCAAGTTCAGACAACGGCATGGAAAAAAACGATCCATCCCTGCGCCATACCTGAGCCTGAGAAGGCCCGTTCTCTATCGTCACCACATTTGCGCTTGTTGGAATGGGACTCGAAGGCAGAACTTGACTCCCCATCAAGCGGTTGATCATACTCGACTTCCCGGCCGAAAAGTGCCCGCAAAGCGCAAGAATGAATGTGTGTTTCTCTAACTTCTCAAGCAGTTGTTTGATTTTTCGAGTGTTCTCGGCATCCCCGGTTTGCCTGAAAACGTTTTGCAATTGTTCCAGTTTCCCGTGCAGTGCGCTAGTGGTAACCGGTTGTGTTTGAATCTCAGTCAACTTCATCTCTACCAGATCCCCTGATGTTTACTTTTAAACTTCATTTTAGCATGTAATGCCTATCACTTTCCATTAGTTCCATTATATAATCATGTTAACCCTGTTTAATTCTTCATGAGGAGCGAGAATCATGAATCTCTGGTATATTTCACTACTTCTGTGTGTTCTGATCACATCAGGCTGCAGCAATCAAAACACCTCAACAATAGCATCGGTCCATGATCATTCATCAAATGCAGACCAAGAAAAAAAACCGAAACTGGAGGTAGAAGTAAAAACATCCGGCAAACAAGCAGCAGTAGAAATCAAAACTGATCTTAAGATATCGAAGGAACACTACGGAAAAGAAAAAGTCGCAGGAGAAGGACATATTCACATGTATCTTGATAACGGTGAAAAGCAAGGTGTCACCGATATTACAAATGTTTTAACGGGACTGACTCCAGGAATACATACTTTAAAGGTTTCACTTCACAACAACGATCATACGCCTTATGATGTACAGAGAACGGTCGAATTTGAAATCAAATAAGCACCCGACGGGAGAATCACTGTGTTACAGAGATTGAGCTTACAGAATAAAATTGTGATCATGTTTGCAATCGTAATCGTTCTCACAATGTCGGTTATCGTATTTTTTGATACATACAGTTTGCGTCACGCTGTGGAAGAGACATATGTCCGGCAGTTAAAGGGAATTACAATCGCCATCAACGGACGGTACGAAGAAAAACATTCCATCGACGATGTACAGCAAATTTTTGACTATATTCGGCATAAGGATCCGAATGTCATAAAATTGACCCTGCACGCAAAACGGGGCTCGAGTTATGTAATTTTGGCATCGACCGACCGAAAGGCCATCGGCCAACAATCTCCGTCCGAATATCTCCCGTACTTGGGGCTAAACCAGACATTGGTCTCGCGCATGTTTAATGACGGAGACGAAATCGCTAAAGTTCGCCTTATGGCTCCACTTAAGGAAGACGGAAATACCATTGGGGCAATCGAACTTCTGCTTGATGCTTCGCAAGAAAACGTATTGATATGGAACCGCATTCGGCAGACGATTCTGGTTGGAGCCACCACTACCTTACTGCTGTTAGGTCTTTTGTGGTTAATTATCAAAAAATTACTTGTTCTTCCTTTAATGGCTTTGCGGGAAGCTGCAGTCACGGTTGAACGGGGTGGGTCCTATCAGGCATTAAAGCTGAATTCGAGCCAGGAAATAAACGAAGTCGCAACCGCCTTCAATAAGATGGTGTATAACCTGGAGGATCGCTATCAGAAAAGCGTTACGGACTCTCTGACCGGTGTCTATAACAGTGCCTTTTTCAGACAACAGCTAGACAAGTTTATGAAGCAAAGCCGCAGCTACGGCAATTCCTTGGCGTTGCTTTTCTGCGACGTGGATAATTTTAAAATGCTGAATGACAGCAAGGGCCATACTTACGGTGACCAGATTCTGAAGGAGATCGCAAGCGTTATTACATCCAATGTTCGCCCGATGGATGTTGTCTGCCGTTATGGAGGGGAAGAGTTTGTTATCATTATGCCTGATGCCGATCAAAACACGGCCGTTCAAACCGCCGAGAGAATCAGGCAAATGGCCGCAATTCACTGCGGTCACAGTTTGGTTAATCCGATTACATTAAGCATTGGCGTAGCGCTCTTTCCGAAGGATGCCAATGAAGAATCTCTTGTTCATGTGGCGGATCAAGCCATGTATACCGCAAAATCCCTGGGAAAAAATCGGGTCGTTACGGCAGCCGAAATTGCACTTTACAAAAATCAGGTCTACATGAAGCGAACGAAAGACTCCAAATGGCTGTTTACTGCCATTGTGTCACTCGCCCGAGCTATTGAGGTGAAAGATCCCTATACACACAGCCATTCTGAAATAGTCTCCAGGTACTGTTCCGCAATTGCCAGCACATTGGGGCTTCCTGACGAGGAAGTCAAGCAAATATCGATAGCTGCCCTGCTGCACGATATCGGAAAAATAGGAATTCCGGATTCGATATTACATAAAGACGGGGTTCTTTCACCCGAAGAATATGAAATCATGAAGACCCATCCAGTACTTGGATATAACATTCTTGCCAGTGTCGAGGAATTTAGAGGAATTCTTCCCTATATTCTTTATCATCATGAACGACCTGACGCTAAAGGCTATCCACATGGTCTCTCACATTCCCAGATACCGCTTGGAGCCAAAATCATCGCGGTTGCCGATGCTTATCATTCAATTGTTTCGACTCGTCCCTATCGAAAAACCCCTTTGATTCACGAACAAGCTGTAGAAGAACTGCAGGTGGGACGAGATACCCAATTTGATGCGACTGTCGTTGATGTTTTCCTATCCATCATCGATGAAATCAGACAGTGAAGGGGCTGGGCGATTTATTTCCGCAGCCCCTTTTCGCGTTTACATCGCACACACAACTCTGTTCTTCCCTTTGCTTTTCGCTTGGTACAAAGCCAAATCCGCCAATTCCAGGATCTCTTTGCTGTCCATGGAATGATCCAGGTACGTGGCAACTCCGATGGAAACCGTAACAGGCGGATCAATCGAAGCTTCTTCAACCGACAAGCGAATCCGTTCCGCAACCTGCTCCGCCTGCTCTTTTGCGGTCCACGGCAGGAAGATGCAGAACTCTTCTCCGCCGTATCGGAACACCTTGTCCGCCCGGCGAATCGTGTCCTGCAGGATCTGGGCCACCACTCTCATCACCTTGTCCCCGACTGGATGTCCATAGCGATCATTGATTTGCTTGAAATTATCCAAATCAATCATCAGAATCGAGAACGGCTTGTTCTGAATCATATGCCGGTGACTGTATTCCCGATAGATTTTTTCAAAATATTGACGGTTGTAAACCTTCGTCAGTCCATCCAGTTTCGATTCTTTCTCCAGCAATTGAATGTATTGTCCATTTCGAATGATCGGACCCGCATGAGTTCCAATCGCGGACAGAGTCAGCTTTTCCTGGGCTGACCATTTGTGGCCTTCCTTAGCGTGCAGGAACAGGATCCCGATCAGGTCTTTCCCTGCCATAACAGGTGTCCCGATGGTGAGATCTGCACCCGATTTGATAAAAAAAGCGGCCATGTCGGACTGATGGTCCAGTTCCAGATATCGATCCTGCAGGCTCGCGGAGTTTCCCAATTCTTCGAGCGAGAACTCAATCCCTTTTTGCCGATCCAGCCGCAATTTTGTGCCTTTCCAAGCGGACAACCTGATTTTGTTTTTCGATTCGTCTGCAAGCCAAACGGAAACTCCGACCTTTTCATCCAACAGATGATGGGTTTTGACTACCATATCGTTGAGAACATCCCGCAATCTGGTTCTGCTTGACATTTCTCGCATCATCTCAATCAGACGATCCTGAATCTGCTTTGTTTCCAAAATCTCTTGTCTGGCCTGGAGAGTGTTGATTACATGCCCAATCTGATGAGCCAATTCCGTATAGAAAGTAACCTCTAACTTGTTGAAGCTTCTTTTATGGGAATGATTGACGTACAACACGCCTATCGGGCGGTCATGGACAATCAAAGGCAATGTCATGTAACTTCGAATGCCGTGTTCCTTGCAAAATTTATGGTCAGCTAACGGATCCGAATCGGTATCCTCAACAAAAACCGCTTTCCGTTCCTTGATCGCAATATAAGAGGTTTGATCGTGTCCCGGTTGCGGCGGGAATGGAATCTCCTCCGTGTTTGTTTTTGCCACACTGTACGTATATATTGGAAGCAAGAACTGTTCGTCTTTGCTAACCAGCATTAATCCGCAAAATCCGCCGGTTACTTTGGAGGCCATCTCCATCGCTTCCGTGATTACATCCTCAAAATCATAGGACTGTGTGATGACTTGTGAGATTTCAATCAGAGCTTTGTGAAAATTTTCTTTATCCTGTTGAATTCTCTTATATCTGTACATGGAGGAAAAACGTTTCACAATCCGATTGACGACAGACGCCGCTTGACCGTCCAGTTGTCTTGCAACACTTCGAAAACACAGCACGGCGTTAAGCGTTCCGTGTACATCAAGTGGAACCAACAAGCTATCCTCATGTTGAATCCACAATTCTTTACGAGAGTTACATATTTCAAGCAGCTCTTTTTCGGAAACAGGAAACTCTGCATCTTGCTTAACAGAATATTGGCCTTTTAAAATCAACTGATCGGTCGATTTTTCAGCCACGAAGAAATAAGCCCCTTTTGCCTCCAGAACAACGGTTCCAATCCTCATAACCTTCTGGAGAAGACGCTCTACATGCTTGGTTTGATCGCAAATCTGAAAAAGAAGATTCATAATCTTCAATTCAACCATCTTCAGCATGCCTATTCCCTCGTTTTCATGATCCCATAAATTGAGAATTTATTTCGAGCTAAAAAATATTATACCAAAAAATCGGTCTAGGAAATATATTTCTAGACCAGATTTCTGTAAAATTACAAAATTTTGCTTTAGAGCCCTCGGGGCCATGATAACGCCCGATTCCGCTGAAGTTCCCAAAAATTGGATCAGCCAGTTATTCCGGCTGATCCCGTGCTGCTAACATCTTACATCATATCCGTTCCCATTCCGCCCATAGTCCCCTGCGGGATCGGTTGGTAATGATGCAGCATCGTCTTGGCAGTATGATCATTCATTGTGGGAACTTGATACCATCCGCGATGGTTCATATAGTTGAACACTTCGTAGGCCTCATTCGCGCACATCACAGAACCGTTCACCAGCATCTGACGTACGTTGGGGTCCGCACATTCCAGGGCTGCACTCATTTGATTCTTGGCGGAATTTTTATGGGCACTGAGCACTGACCCCGCAATCGATTGATCATTCATCCGCGCGGTTCCCATTTGCGGAGCAGTGGGCGAAGGGTTGTGGAGTCCATACCGAATATCATGATTATGGGCTGCATGCATCGGCATCATTTTCGCTTGTGCTGTTTGGTAATCATGCGTGTAAGAAATCAACTGGTTGTACCCCTGGATTGCCGATTGAATGTGGCGGTGCAGCATTTCCCGCAGATTCGGATCTTGGCACTGCTGCTCATACATCGAAAAATGTTCAATCATGCCTTTCTTCTCGGACAGAATCTCATGAACTTCCATTGTTTCATGTGCACCAAACGGCATAGTAACACTCCTTTGCTGAATTCCTCCTGCGCTAGAGTGCCCCAGATCTCCAGATGTTATACGATGGAGTCGTAAATCCCGTCATAGAAATCGGCCTCTGACATCGCCATGGCTACGCCTGCTCGATACATCGTTTCCAGATCTTCCGGATCTGTAAATCCAACCAAAATATCTTTACAAAGCTGATAATGACGCGGTTCGTGTGAATCCGCATGAGCTATCCAGAACGTTACGTTCAATTTTCGCGTCTTGTTATAATTCGGGTGCTTCAATCCTTGGCCGATTAGCCCCATCACTTCTCCGGCAAACAGTTCCGATCCCAGTCCAACTGCCGCCATCGCTTGCAGTGGGGTTGCGCTCCGCAAAAATCCGATAAACGTGTCCACCGCTTGCTTTGGAGCAGGAGCAACAGGAACATGCGGAACATGTTCCTCACTGATCTCTACATCGGGCGCGGCCGTTTCCAAAAAAGTTCTGAACAACCGGGAATGGTAGCCTTTCGGATTGCCCCGTCCCGCTTCATCCCAAAGATTGTCGGCGATCGAAACCCACCATTTGTCAAGCGGTTCCATAGCCGCGATCGCGGCTCCGAGGACTCTCGGGAAATTCCGGCTGTAATAACTGTATTGCAGGGCAAATTCCCTGATTTGGGCTTCAGTGAACTCCCCGTTTAACAGCGTAGTGAGAAAGCGACCGTTGAGTATCCGCTCCCGAACCTTTTCGTAAACTGCGCTTTCTACTTCTTCATATGTACGAAACATCAATTTTTCCATATTTGGTTCTCTCCTTTTACTTCACTAACAAGTGCTGCCAAAAGATTATTCTATAATATTTTCGGGAGTAAGAACAGAATAGGACAAATTTTATAATTTCCTACCGACCAAAAAAGGAAGGAGAGGCTCATGCCCCTCCCTGCTAATCCAATCGCTGCATTCCTTTTGTGTCGAAGCCGGTTAATGATTTCGGTGTGCCCGGGAGACTTGCGTTATAGTTTGAGGAGATCCCGTCTTCCGTGTTAACCGCCAACGGGACAAACCGCTTTTCATCCCCGCTTGTGGATTTGACTGCTGCTTTGATATTCGCAATTTCCTGCTTCAGTTCGTCCTTATGTTCTTCCAGCCATTGCAGATCTTTTTCAGGATTTTCTTGCATATCGTACCCTCCTTAGCGGGCCCCGGCACCTCGGGTACCTTGGGCCGACTTGTGCTCTTTGAGTGCTTGCGGTTAGGGTACCCCCTCATTCGTGCAGAAATGTACCGTTAAATTTCCCGACCATTTTCTCCCATACTTCGCTCGTAATCGGTCCCAAATTCGCCCGATACATTCCCAACGAGATATCGCATCCGTCCCGGTCGTTAATATCGGCAAATTCAGCCGCCACTTCCGTACCGTCCTCTAATTTGCAGGTCAGAACAAATCCCGATTTAGACATTGAACATTTTCCTTCCTTACCTTTGAGATCGTTATCGCATCAAGGTCTCTGAATCAGTTCGATCAGATTTCCTTCCGGATCCCGCAAACAACAAAAACGGACTCCCGCTGCATAGCCGGACTCCGTCACCAACAAAGGCGGAGAAACAAACGGTACCCCCTGGTTCATCAATTCCTGGTATGCTTGCTCAAGATCGTGAACTTGGAAGGCAATATGCCGATATCCTTGCTGATTCAGCCAATCGGCCGATTGCGGATTCGGTACGAGATTGTTGTATTGAAACATTTCCACCCGAAAATCGGATCCCGGCAGCCGCAGATGAGCCATTTTGACCGAAGCATCAGGAAGTCCCACGCCTTGGCAGAATGCTTCATTTGCAATCTCCGATTCCACCATCACTTCAAACCCCAATACATTGCGGTAGAAGTCAAGCATTTCGTCCAGATCCTTCACTATTACATTAACATGCAAGGGTTTGATCAGCAAGGGAACGCCTCCTTTTGTAACCTCATTGTACCCCTGTCCAACGCTTCCTGCCAGAACGAATTCACTTTTCGGAACCGCCCATTTTTACAATAGACTTACTCCCATAGGCATTTAAACGAATACCATAGTTTGACGATTTTGAAGGGAGAGACAACAATGTTTTTTGCATATGGCCACTACATGGATCTGCGGGTGCTTGATGAAATTGATTTCTGGAAACAGCAGGAATCGGAACATACTGTTGTCATACAACAATTGGCTCCCAATCTGGAACCCCAATTTGCAGAACAGTTAAAAGCGTGGGGAGTAGCGTTTGCCGGCATGCAAGGAATGAGTCAGAGATATACGGAAAGTCTGGTTCGTGGCGGGGGAATTGCGACTCCTTTGATGCATACGGAAATTGTAAACCTGACTCGGATGGCCCTGGAGCAAAGCCTGCAATTTATAGAGTTTCTGAATCAATTGCAGACAATGAGTGCCCCGATTAAAGCCAATCCGGTAATTAATGTAGTGATTAACCATATCCGGCGTGAATCGGAATATTTCATCGGTGCGGTGCAAGTTTTGGTCTATCCGCGAAGCCATGTCCCCCTTGTCCCCTGAAACCGGTTCACGGACAACAGGATGTGGCCTTGACTCTGTATGAACTTGACACATCCTGTTGCATTAATCTCAGATGACTTCCCAGTTATGATCCACCGTGGCTTCAATCGTTCCCCTCTCGAGAATATAATTGGCTATCAATTCGGAGACATCGGTCGGAACGTCCCGAACGACCTCTTTTCCCCGGAACATGAAGTAGTTGCCCCCTCCACCTGCCCGGTAGTTGTTCATCACGACTTCATAGTCGCCCTCCAGATCGAGCGGCTTCCCCTTGTACTGCAGCATCACAACCCGCTCCCCGACAGGGCGGGAGATATTCAGTTTGTACTCGATCCCTTCCCACATGTCGTAGTTGTAATGCTGGGGTTTCGGGGTTGTAAAGGACGGATTGACGGTGATTTCTCCTCCGGTATATGTTGCAAAATAGGAAGCGCTCTGCTCCAAAGCGTCTTTGATATCCTTTCCTTTGACCCGTAAAACACGAAGCGTATTTGGGTAGATGTAGTTCGCAACAATGTCCCGCATTGTAACATCCGATTTCAAACCGGGGGACTCATTGTCAAAAAGTGCGGTGTTTGAGATGTCAACCTTTGCGTTTTCCATCTGAACTTTGTTGATGAACTCAATTAAAGCATTGTCCCGGAGCCGTATTTTCAGCGGATCGTGAATCCGCATATCCCCTTTGATTTTCCCGATCGGCTTGTCCAACCATACTTGAGTTTTTTCTTCATAGGGTCGGACCATTTCAAGGATTGTTGGGTCCGGGGCCACATCCTCGACAGACAGCAGCTCAGAGTCTTTCCCGACAACTTTCCAACGCCCCTGCGAGTTTTCCAGGGCAACCGTAACCTTGGCCAGATGCCTTGCCTGGTGGCTCGGCTGCGCGATCACTACCCCGTTGATTTTCTTGCCCGCTAGGGAACGATGCTGGTGACCTGTCAACAATACATCAATTCCCGGAACTTCCATACAAAGCTGATATCCCTGATTTTCACCCGTTATTTGTTCAGTCGGCTCCCCTGTTTCCACATCCCGTTCAAACCCGCCGTGGTAGGAGACAATCACCAGATCGGCTTTTTCCTGTTCACGCAAAATGGGTACCCATCTCTTTGCTGTCTCCACCGCATCAAGAAAATCGATTCCCTGAATATGATTCGGATTCTCCCAGTTCGGTATGTACTGGGTCGTTAAACCCAAAATCCCCACCTTAACCCCACACGGAAGCTCCTTGATTACGTACGGTTTCCCGTAATAAGGTTCTTCCGTCCCGCTTTTGGTGATGTTCGCGGAAAGCCAGGGGAACTCCGATTCCGCAACCGCTTTTTTGAGTACATCCTGCCCATAATTGAATTCATGGTTTCCGAAGACCGCCGCATCGTACTTCAGATGATTCAAGACCAATACCAAAGGATCGACCGGTTTGTTGTCGATTCGGGCATGGTAGTAAGACAATGGGGTCCCTTGAATGAGATCCCCGTTATCAACCGTGATTGTATTGGCATGCTGTTGTCGAAGTTTCTTGATAAGTGTACCGATTTTCGCAAGCCCAACTTCATTCGGCTGATTGTTCGCGTAGTGGATGGGCAGAATATGGCCGTGGACGTCACTTGTTTCCAGAATGGCTACTTCCACCCGTTTGGTTTTTGTCATATCCATTGCCAAATTCCTCCTGTGGGACTGTCTGAAAATTGACATCTCTAATATGCCAGCGTTGGCTCCTTCTCTACTCCCAACAGCTCGTCCTTTTTAATCGGGCGGCCATAGATATCAGCAAATATCTCGTCGGCAGCTGCCTCGACAGGACCGTCAAAGACCACCTTCCCCGTTCGCATTCCAATAATTCGTGTTGCATATTCGCGAGCCAGGTCCACAAAGTGAAGATTGACTACCGTGGTAATCCCCAAATCCTGATTGATTCGCTTCAGGTCATCCATGACTTGTTTCGTTGTAAGGGGATCCAGGGAGGCCACAGGCTCGTCCGCCAGAATAATCTTCGGCTCTTGGGCTAACGCCCGGGCAATCGATACCCGCTGTTGCTGTCCTCCAGATAACCGGTCCGCGCGCTCGTACGCTTTTTCCCGGATATTGACCCGCTCCAGAGCCCGCATCGCCAATTCAACATCTTCTTTAGGGAATAAGCCCAATAACGTCCGCATAGTAGAATGGTATCCAACCCGACCCGACAAAACATTCCGGACAACAGTCGAACGTTTGACCAAGTTAAAGTTCTGGAAGATCATCCCGATATCACGGCGGATATGACGGAGTTCCTGGCCCTTGGCAGCCGTAATCGATTTGCCGTCAATCAGAATCTCCCCTTCCGTAATATCATGCAGGCGATTGATGGAACGCAGCAGCGTCGATTTTCCCGCACCTGACAACCCTACTATTACAACAAACTCACCTTTCTGAATGGTCAGATTGATATTGTCCAGTCCGACAGTCCCGTTCGGATATACTTTTGAAACATGCTTGAACTCAATCATTCCGCAACCCACTTTCTTCAAGGTTTTCTTTTCCTTATTATTCCCAATGGCAAGCTTCCAGACGATTGCCGTCCGGATCGTAAAATCCAAAAAACTTTACAGAGCCGTCATCCTGAAGTTCCTCTACTTCAACCCCTCGGCTTTTCAGCTTGGCATGAGTTGCTTCTATATCTTCCACAAAGAGGATCGGATATGTGGTGGAGAACCGCTTTGCCGGCCTCACTTCATCCGAATGCAATTCGTAGATCGTCAGCGGAGTTTCTTCCCCCACTCGAAACACTACGATTCTATGATCTGAGTCTCCCGCATATGTAGGGTTCAATTCCAGGACTTCTTGATACCATTGGCGAGCTTTTTTAATATTTTTGACCCGAAGGATTACCGTATCGATTCTTGAAAAAAGCGCCATCTTCGAACCTCCATTTCACTGATGCCAGCTTGATTTCCCATTCGGTACGGAAAACCCAAATTGACTGGCCACCTTTTTTTCGATCCACTTCCAAGGAATCAGCTGCTTGAGTCGAATCTGTGTCTTGACCGCTTTTCCCACCGGATAACGAAGCTCCGGATACGGAGACCTCACCGCATGCAGGATGGTCTTAACCACCTCATTAGGATCTCCTGCTCTCTCGACAATACGATTGACTTTCTTCAGCATCCGCTTCTTGTAATCCGAATAAGGGGAATCCGGATCCATACTGACCGACTCGAACCCTTTCGACCAGATTTCGGTTTTATACGAGCCCGGCTCCACCAGAATCACCCGAACCCCAAAGGGCAGCACTTCGAGCCGAAGCGATTCGCTAAACCCTTCCAATGCAAACTTCGATGCCGCATACGGACCTATCACTGGCATCCCGATTTGTCCGCTGATACTGCTTATATTTACGATCGTCCCGCTGCCTCGTTCCCGCATGGAAGGCAGCACAGCTTTCGTTACCGCGACCACTCCAAAAAAATTCGTCTCAAACTGGCATCTCCAGTCTTCCATTGAAACCTCTTCTATAAACCCGCCCTGAGCGTAGCCCGCATTGTTAATTAGCAGGTCGATCCTGCCATAGCGAGCCAGCATATCTTCCATCACTCGATCTATCGCTGAAAAATCGGTTACATCCAATTCCACAATCTCAATTCGATCCGCAACCCCCGCTTGGTGAGCAGCCTCTTCCAAACCGCTTCGCTTTTCGAGATTTCTCATTGAAGCGATTACCTGATAGCCTTCCTTCGCAAGAGCCACACTGGTCAATAAGCCAAATCCGCTTGAAGTTCCCGTAAGAAAGGCGATTGGCAGTGCTCGAGCTTTTGATGCCACGGGAAGCCCCCCTCCCAGAAATTAACTCTTCTCACCACAGATCATAACATTTTAATTGTTTGAAGAAAACTAGAAGCCCATTCGCAAAGGAATAGGCTTTTCGGCGGGATTTGTCTCCGGGGTTAGGTGCATGAGTTGATTGGAGTTTGTGTCTGAGTCTGGGGGTTTCACCATAGGGCACTGCAACGGCAAGGCCACCAGCACACCTGATATGTGCCTACAAGTAACTTCTTGTTCATATACGCCAAGTTACAAAAGTCTCTTACTTATTGAATATCCCGTCCATTAAACTCCCAGAGTCCAAATGATGTACAAACAACAAACATCCCAAGAGAAACAACGAATAGATAAATAGAGGTAAGAACTTGTATTCCTTGGTCGGATGGAAGCATGCTCAATGCTGGATACGACCATAAATAAAACTTCCCGTACTTCGACTGTGTTAATAACACTCCTGAAATCGCGGTGGCCGCACTAAACCCCATTGGTACTCCGATTCCCGGAAATCGAATACTTAACCAAAATTGAATCGCAACGATAGGCCAACAAGCTACCCATCCAGTGACAATACCTTTTAAAATCGAGGAGTATGGTACTGGATCTGAAATCCCCAACATAAAACCGGAAACAAAAATACCAATAGCCAGAATTAAAAGTGAAATTCCTGTTAAAATCAACTGATTTGTCAACTTTGCTAGATATACAATACTTCGTGGTATCGGTAATGCCAAGAGATGTTTCCAAGAGTTTTCTGAGTGCTCCATTCTATTAAGTAACATACTCAGTACCCCAATTGACAGCGGCAGTAATAAGATGCTGTACCACAAAACTATTTGTACTTGAAGTTTCAGCCAAGCACCTCCTCCAGCAAGGAAAAGAGATTGAAACCGGTTGAAGTTACTGGCTCCATTTAATACCATGAGTAAAGGAGCTAGAATCACAAACCACCACGCAAAAGATCGTTTTAACTTGAAAAATTCTACTTTGAGAGCACGTATAAAGCGTATCATTACTTGATTTCCTCCCCTCTAGCTAAACATCACGTCTTTCAAATTCCCACATTCCTAATAAGGTCATAGCAATCCCAACACATACCGATACAATACTATAAAAAGTTGGTTGATTATCTTCAATAGGTGCTGTCATGAAGGGATAAACCCAAGGGAACCAGTGCGTATACATCGATTGCGACATAAATAAAGATATTACAACACTTCCAATCCCTATTCCCACAGCAATTGAAAAATTGTGAAGTCGGGTACTTAGCCATACCTGAATTGCACTGATTGCTATAATTCCAAGTAATGGATACAAGAAAAGCTCTCCTATCTTGCCCCAAGGGATTGCTTCCTTGAATCCAAGTGCCTTTCCGGTTATAACCAGACCAATAGTAAGAATTATGGAACTGCTAACTGACAAAAGAAACGTTAATAGCAGTTTCCCTAAATAAATTGTTCGACGTTTTATCGGCATCGTCAATACATACTTCCAAGCATTGCTTGAATGCTCAACAGCATTAATCATTCCTGCAACAATCGCCACAATTATTGGCAAAACCAATACGCCCCAAAAGGACCCGACTTCTTGAATAAATTCCCACCATTCAGATTTACCCGGCTTAACTAGAAGGTTATAACGAAGGGTAAAATTGAGAAATTGCATAGAAAGAATCAGAAATGGTCCTAGCAATACAAGGAGGAAAATTTTGCTTCTTTTCAATTTGAGACACTCAACTTGTAACACTCGGAAAAAACTCATCAAAGTGTTCCCTCCCCACCCGTCAATTCGAGGAAAATATCTTCCAGGGAACGTGTTTGTAGATATAAGCGTGAAACTTCATATCCAGCGTGAATAAGTATTTTATTCAATGATCCCGCATCTTTTTCATGACCTACAATGTGAAGAACATCCCCTTGACGGATAACAGCAATTCCTGATTCCCTTAAAAATTGACTGGCTTCCTCCGGTTGATCAACCTGTATTTGTAGGACAGGCTGACTGCGTTCTTGTAATTCTTGGATCGTTCCTTGAAAGATCATTTTTCCTTTCTGAATGATTCCAACATGAGTTGCAATCAATTCAATCTCATTAAGATTGTGACTTGAAATTAAAACTGTTAATCCATATTCCTGTGGCAATCTTTTGATCAGTTCTCGAATCTCATGAATTCCAGCCGGATCAAGTCCGTTGGTTGGTTCATCCAAGATCAGTAATTCTGGATTTCCAAGAAGCGCCAACGCGATTCCGAGTCTCTGCCTCATCCCCAACGAATAACCCTTTACAAGTTGATGTGCCACTTCCTCTAAGCGAACAATGTCCAGAACTCGCTCAATCTCTGACTTGCTTGCTCCAATTAGCTGACGGGTCGCTTCAAGGTTTTCATATCCGGTAAGATTACGATAATAAGAAGGCGATTCCACAAGTGAACCTACCTTACTCAAAATCTCAATCCGATCTTCCTCTAAAGACTTACCAAAAATACGGACACTCCCCGTCGACGGTTTCATCAAACCAAGTAGCATCCGAATAGTTGTGGTCTTACCAGCCCCATTCGGACCAAGAAATCCATAAATCTGCCCTCTTCTTATCTCAAGGTTTATACGGTCAACTGAAATCTGTTGTCCAAATTTTTTGGTCAAATCTTTCGTATGGATCAGAACATCTACAGCTTCGTTCATGATTATTGCCATTCCTTTCGCTTCGCTCAAGGCACAAAACGGAATGAAACCGTTTAGCCTTGAGTGATTTTTTTATATTCTTAAGTTACAGGGATACCAGTACACTACAAATCACGTGGAGGTGAGTGGGCCGCCCCATTTATGAGGTGACCGCATGATTATATGTGTAGATTGCCTTTCCAAGCACAAATAAGTGTCGCTTCGAGCACGCAGACTTATCTTTGTATAAACAACTCGTTTATAGCTGGGCAATCAGTCAATGCTGACTATCCCTGTATATCATGGAAAGGAGATACCCTATGGCTTTAAAAATTGTCTACCCCGTCTGTTGTGGAATTGACGTTCACAAAACCTTTATCGTGGCCTGTATCGCTTCCACCAACAGCCAAGGCGTCACAACTTACAAACGCCATCGCTTTTCAGCCTTTACCAAAGGACTGAATGAGCTGTCACAGTGGCTTTGTGAGAATGACTGCAAGGATGTTTGTATGGAATCCACCGGGAAATACTGGATTCCCGTGTTCAACATTCTGGAACATTCCTGCAACATCACGCTGGCTCACCCCAAATACGTTAAGGCTATTCGCGGCAAGAAGACGGACAAAAAGGACGCCCAATGGATTGCCGATCTGTTCAAGCACGACCTTGTTGCGGGAAGCTTTATGCCTCCCTTGCCGATCCGGCAGCTGCGCGACCTGATGCGCTACCGCTTTAAGCTGACGAACTTTTCGTCGAGTGAGAAAAATCGGCTCCAAAATAGCTTGACGGTTTCGAACATTCAGCTTGGAAATGTCGTTTCCGATACGTTCGGCAAAAGCTCCATGAATATCATTGACAAGCTGCTGGACAATCCGCTCGATACGTCTTTTGACATCGAACCGCTCATTCACGGCTCCATGAAAGGGAAACTTCCTGAATTGGAACTCGCGATTGAAGGAGCGATTACGCCAGAACAAGCCGGAACAATCAAGGTCATTAAACAACACTACGAAGACCTAGAATCCCGCAAAGCGGACCTGGAAGCCATTATTCTTTCCCTTGCCGAGTCCTACTCCGAAGAAATCAACTTGATCTTGACTGTTCCGTCCTTCAAAAACCTGTTTTCCGCCATTGCCGTGGTTTCGGAGATCGGTGTGAATATGGACGTGTTCCCGACAGCCAAACATTTGTGCTCCTGGGCAGGACTAACACCCACTAACAACGAGAGTGCCGGCAAGAAAAAGTCAGTAAGGATTTCGAGAGCCGGCTGCTACATCAAGCCCCTTTTGGTACAGTGTGCAACCGCTGTAGTCAAAAGCGAGAAACATCCCGAAATCCGAAACCGTTACTTGCAACTGAAGAAGCGCAGAGGCCACAAACGCGCCATTATTGCGATTGCGCGAATGCTGTTAACGGCCATCTACCATATCTTGAAGAATAAAGAACCCTACAACCCCGATTTGTATAAAACATCCGATGTTCGTCCAGTAAACCGTGAAATCACGGTAGAACAAGCGATTTTATTGGCACAAGCTCAGGGGTACCGAATTATGACGGTTGCAACCTGATTTCCTTCCTCCTATCAGTAATACATAATTTACCATTTAGTCGTCTTGTGTACGGCTTATTTGGCATGCTCTTTTACTTTGTTCTGTGCGTTAGCTGATGGTTTCAGACTTAAATTCCTCCGTCAACCATAGTTTAATTCCGTTCCCCTTAAGAGCCCAGTTCACAAAAGCTCTGACATTCTTTTCGCATTATCCGAAATTAATAATCTTTTTTTAATTGCATCAATCCAGTATAAAAGATTCATCAAAATAACAAGGAAAAACGATAATACACACCACATACAAACTGCATGAAGTACTGCGAGTTCAACCACCGTGAGGTACAAGGAGAAAAGCAGTCCAACAATTAATACGCTTCTAACCACGAGTTCGAAGACACGCTTATCCAGACGTTTCTTAATCTCTAGCAATACACTAATTGCTATATAGAAGAACACTCCCATTAGAGAAACTGGGATAGGCCCTATCTGTGCAAATTCACTGTTATTTACAGTCTGACAATCTCCAACAGGACAGAAAAACTGACTTGATAGCTTTGACAGAAACAAGTAAAAAGAAATTACAATCCCTACAACTGCCAATCCCTGAATGATTAGGACGAGACTTTTCTTACGCATCATAATTCTCTCACCTTCTTAATCAAATCGTTAAATTCGTCTGCATTAAATCCGTTCATTCGTTTGGCTACTTTCCCTGATTGATCAACCACGTAGAATACTGGAAAGACTTTCATCTTCAAAGCAGCCTGAATTTCTTCATCTGCATCCAGAATTGGAAACTGGAAGTGATGTTTCTGCTTTACTTTTGCGTATTCCTCCTTGCCTCCCTTGCCTACCATCACAAAAGGGATATCAGGATACCTCTCTTTCCACTTCTCCAAAGTTGGATAACTACTTTGACATACGCCGCAATCTATTTTTCCCATCATCACAATATATTTCTTTCCTTTAAACAGGTCGAAACTTAGCGGCGTCCCCTCAACATCGTGACCAGAGATGGTTGGAAAAATGTCTCCTTTCTTTAATCCTCCTAAATCTACGAATGCCTCCACTAGTATCTTGGGATTTTTCGCCGCCCATATCCCTGCGATTGGAATAGCAGCCACAATAAAAAGAAGAATCCATTTCTTAATCTTTTTCATCACATTACCTCCAAATTCCGTTCTATTTCTTCCTCTTCCTGAACTTTGGTTTGGTAAAAACGAGCGTAGCGTTCATTTAAACATACTAATTCCTCGTGAGTACCTTTCTCTACAATTTGACCATCATGAACAACAATAATGAGATCAGAATTGATAATTGTACTCAATCTATGGGCAATGACCACTCGAGTACAATGTAAGTTGGATAAGTTTTCATCAATCCTTTTTTCTGTCACTGTATCAAGAGCACTTGTCGCTTCATCAAGCAAAAGAATGGCTGGTTGATGAGCCAGTGCCCTCGCCAAGGCAATCCTTTGTCTCTGACCGCCAGAAATATTCGAGCCCATCTCCGAAATGACGGTCTCATACTTCATAGGCAGTCTCATAATTTCATGATGAATTTCAGCGATGCTTGCTGCTTTGACGATTCTCTCAAATGGCATTTCCGGATCATGCAGCGCGATATTATGACGAATGGACCGGCTAAAAAGAAACGTATTCTGCATTACAACCCCTATCTGGTTACGGAGTGCAGGTTTATCTAAGGTGCTTAAGTCCTGCCCATCATATAAAATAGTCCCCTCAGTTGGCATATAAAGACCCAATAACAGACTTGCAAGTGTACTTTTTCCTGAACCTGAGGCACCGACAAGTGCTATCTTTTGTCCTGGTAAAACTGTTAGTGACACGTTTCTGATCACTTCAGGGCTAAATTTGTGGTATCGAAAGCTTACGTTTCGAAGTTCAATTTTCCCTTCTAATCGTTCTGGTCTAATGACTTCATTCTGATTCTGTTCTGGCTTTGATTCGTTAATATCCATAATTCGATTTAAATACGCACCAACGATCACCATCTGGTTAATTGTTGACACCAAGGAAGTTAGTGGATTAAGAAATGAAAGAGCCAATGTATAGAAGGCAAACATAGCCCCTAGTGTCATCTGTCCTGATACAACTTGTTGTGCCCCGAGCCAAAGCAATAAAAGCGGTGTTGCATATTTATGGGTATTAATAATAGTATCCACATTAGCAGATATATACCCTCTTTTACGAGCAGCCTTTAACTGGTTTTGGAACAACTGCGACCATCTGTCATAAGTCAGTTGCTCGGCCCCTTCCGACTTAACCAAAGAAATTCCATGTAAGACCTCTGTCAAAAAGCTCGTTGCAGCCGTCTGCCAGAGGATTTCTTCTTGTGATAAACGCTTTAACCATGAGTTTGTAACAGCCAGAATAGTTACCTGCGAGGCACCGATTGCTACAATCCAACTCGTCATCATAGGTGATTGCTTTAACATGTAGAACAAGAAGAAGAGCACGAGTCCACCATCTAACATAGCAGTTACGGTCCGGGTTGACAGAACCTCCCGAACAATCATGTTGCTGTTGGCTCTTAAAATCAAATCCCCACTTGTTCTCAATTGAAAAAACTGATAAGGCAACCTTAATAAGTGGCCAAAGAACCGGCTCATTAGTTGCCAATCTAGAGCAATTTGAAACGTGACAAGAAATCTTGCTCGCAAAAAGGTAAAAAAAATCTGAGCAACCAGTAAACATCCCATACCAACGGCGATCCCCCCCAACAGACCAACTTCCTTTGGGATCATCACCATATCAACGAGATATTGAGTGATCATTGGAGTTAAAATTGTAAGAAATTGAATCCACAACGACCAGACGATAAGTGAAATAACTAACCAAGGCTCACTAAACAACAATTTTAAATATTGTATCCAAACACTTTTCAACTTGCTTCTAACAAAATTTGACCCTGGAACACAAAGAAGAACAACACCAGAATAAAGTTCCTTCAACTCATCTATATTGATAATTCTTCTCCCAACAGCCGGATCGAGAATCAAGGCCTTTCCGGATTTCAACTTTTCCAAAACGACATAATGTTTTTTATCCCAGTGCAATATTGCAGGCAATCGAATTTCATGAAGCCTATCCCAAGGAATCCTTCGGCCTTCACTTTCCATCCCTAGTGAATTAGCAATATTACGCAAAGAAAGTAGATTGGTTCCATCACGACCCCCACCCCCCCGTTCACGTAACTCCGAGAGAGACACATGCCTTTTGTAGTAGGCTAAAACCATTGCCAGACAACATAAACCACATTCAGATTGTTCCATCTGTTCAATAAATGGTACCCGTAAACATTTAGAGTATCCTTTTGGTTTTATTGACTCTCTTTTTAAATCCATAATCGAAGGAC
This sequence comes from Effusibacillus consociatus, assembly GCF_042652925.1. Lineage (NCBI taxonomy): Bacteria > Bacillati > Bacillota > Bacilli > Caryophanales > Alicyclobacillaceae > Effusibacillus > Effusibacillus consociatus. Next base: position 819 of record NZ_JBHSHC010000053.1, on the reverse strand, counting down.
CCTTTCCTCCTTTAGTTGCGGAGCTCCTAAAACTACGACTGGAGGTACACGCTCAGGGTTGGAAAGACGAAGTAAGCCAAACCCAATACCAGAAAGCCCTAGCATTAAACTGGGAGTCTCTTCTTCCTGTGGAATCCCACAAAACCATCCCTTACTTCGCGCTTCGAACAACGTATTCGTTCCGTACTCATATGCTTTATCCTTTAACTTCTGATCCTTTAAAACCTTAGCAGCAATAAGTAGTACTTCCAAGTTGCCAAAATCTCCATGGCATAAACAATGACTTCCTCCAAAACCCTCACGAATTGTTGTATCAAGACCCACCCGAATTTCTTCTTCAATGTTTTGATCTCTGTAATATTTCGATACCATCAGCCTACCAAGGGTAATCCCTGCCGCTCCGTGGCACCATTGAACAGGGGTTCCTAAACCCAATTCAGCGCGTTTTTCTTGAAAGCGTAGATCAGTCCAATTCCCCTCAACCGGATTAAATAATGTTCTTTCAAAATCAATCGATTTGAGAGCTGCTTCCAAAAAACGAGCATCTCCCGTAACAGATGAAAGTTCAATTAAAGCCCAAGCAATTCCGGCAGCCCCGTGTGAAAGTCCTGCAATTGGCTCAAATCCGCCTTCTTCAAATGCCCATCCCAGACCTACATCAAGTTGTTTAGCACTGGCAAGCAGATGTTCTCCGCATTTTTTACCAATATTAAGTGCTTTATATGAACCAGTCATCGCATATAAACGTAACTCTTAAGCCCCGTAATCAAGTTGGACAACCTCCGAAATAAGAGCGATACTATACGTAGGAGGATTGAT